>JAKFWB010000301.1 GCA_021732945.1 Porphyrobacter sp. | reverse complement strand
CGCTTCTACAAGCTCGGCACCGACGCGTTGACCGTGTTCCACGACGAACTCGATCTCGCCCCCTTCAAGGTCAAGGTGAAGCAAGGCGGCGGACATGCCGGGCACAACGGCCTGCGCTCGATCGATCAGCATCTGGGCGCCGAATTCCGCCGCATCCGCCTTGGCATCGGCCATCCCGGTCACAAGGACCGGGTGACCGGCCACGTGCTCGGCAACTTTGCCAAGGACGAGCAGGACGATCTGGCGTCGATGCTCGGCGCTGTCGGCGCGGAGGCGGACTGGCTGGCGAAGGGCGATGACGTGCGCTTTATGAATGATGTGGCTTTGCGGATGCAGGGGTAGATGGGCCATGCGCCGCGTCCTGATCATCGGCCCCTGTGGTTCGGGCAAAAGCACCCTCGCCCGCGAACTGGCCCCGCGCATGGGATTGCCGCTCGTCCACATGGATCAGCTGGGATGGCAGGCGGGCTGGGTCGAGACAGAGAAGGCTGAACTGAACGCCCGCCTCGCCGATGCGGTGGCGCAGGAGGAATGGCTGATCGAGGGCAATTACGGCAGCACGCTTGCCCCCCGGCTCGCACGTGCGGATACGGTCATCTATCTCGATTTCCCGATCCGGTTGTGCCTTGCCCGGCTGATCCGGCGCATCGCCACCCATCGCGGCCAATCACGGCCCGACATGCCCGAAGGCTGCCCCGAACGCTTCGACCTCGCCTTCTTCTGGTATGTGCTGAACTGGAACACCGGCCCGCGCGTCCGCACCGAGGCGAAGCTGGCGACCTACGGTGGCACGGTCATCCGCTTGCGCCATCCACAGATGCTTGCACAATGGCGCGAAGCCAATCACCTTGGGTGAGCCATTCATCGAGGACATTGCCCATGACCCGCATCAACCGCCGTTCGCTGCTCGTAGGTGCCGCTGCTACCGGAGCGCTCGCCGCCGTTGCCCGATCCGCCGCCGCGGCTGAACCCGTCTACACCCCCACGCTCAGCTTCAAGGGCAAGAGCGTGCTGATCACCGGCTGCTCCTCGGGCTTCGGGCGGCTGACGGCGGAACTGCTGGCGCGGCAAGGCGCGCGGGTCTTCGCCACCATGCGCGGCCTGCCCCGTCCCGAGGCTGACGAGTTGATCGCGCTGGCCACTGCGGAGGACCTCGATCTCCACGTGATCGGCATCGATGTGACCGAGCTCCAGCAGGTCAACACCGGGGTCAAGGAGGCCGAGCGGATCAATGGCGGCCCGGTTGACGTGCTGGTCAACAATGCCGGAATCGGCATCACCTCGCCGGTCGAGGTGCAGGATATGACCGCCACCCGGCTGATCTTCGACACCAACGTGTTCGGCCCGCACCGCATGGCGCGCGCGGTGCTGCCGGGGATGCGTGAGGCACACAGCGGGCTGATCATCCAGATTTCCAGCCAGCTGGGCCGCGTCATCCTGCCCTATTCGGGGCATTACTCCGCTACCAAATTCGCGCTTGAGGCGATGAGCGAACAGCTCGCCTATGAACTGGTGCCGCATGGCATCGACGTCACGATCATCGAACCGGGCGGCTATCCCACCAAGGTGTGGGTCAACCGCAATGCCTATTCGGCTGACCTCAAGGCCCGCTCGCTCAAGTCGCACAGCGATGGTTACCCGGCGCAGATGGAGCAGATGGGCAAGGAGGACGGCTCGGGCCGGAGCAATGATCCGATGGACGTGGCCCGCGCGATTGCCGCGCTGATCGCACAGCCCCCCGGCACCCGCCCGCTGCGGCTGCCCGTGTCGCCCGGGGCCAAGCCGCAGATGGCGATCAACACCGTGACCGCGCAGGTGCAGACCGGCTGGCTCGGCAATTCCCCCTTCGGCCCGCTGATCCGGGCGGTGCATGATGGTTAAATCTTCTCATCCGTTCATGCTGAGCTTGTCGAAGCATTGCTTTTCCTTATAGGCGCGGCGCGATTGAAGAAGTGCAGCCCTTCGACAAGCTCAGGGCGAACGGTTTAGAGAAAGACACATCATGGGTTTCCGTTGCGGGATCGTTGGCCTGCCGAATGTCGGCAAATCGACCTTGTTCAATGCGCTCACCGAGACGCAGGCGGCGCAGGCTGCCAATTATCCGTTCTGCACGATCGAGCCCAATGTGGGGCAGGTCGCGGTGCCGGACGAGCGGCTCCAGACAATCGCCGCCATCGGCAAGAGCGCCAAGATCATCGAAACCCAGCTCGGCTTTGTCGATATCGCGGGTCTGGTGAAGGGCGCGAGCAAGGGCGAAGGGCTCGGCAACCAGTTCCTCGGCAATATCCGCGAGGTCGATGCCGTGGTCCACGTGCTGCGCTGCTTTGAGGATGACGACATCCAGCACGTCGCCAACAAGGTCGATCCCATCGCGGATGCCGAAGTGGTCGAAACCGAGCTTATGCTCTCCGATCTCGAAAGCCTCGAAAAGCGTGTGCCGGCGGCCGCCAAGCGCGGTGCGGCAGGCGACAAGGAAGCCAAGGCGATGGCGAGCGTGCTCGGCCAGGCGCTCGAACTGCTGCGCGAAGGCAAGCCCGCACGCCTGACCGTGCCAGCGGATGACGAAGAGGAGCGATTGTTCAAACAGGCGCAACTGCTCACCGCCAAACCGGTGCTCTACGTCTGCAATGTCGCCGAGGAGGACGCCGCAGAGGGCAATGCGCTGTCGGCCAAGGTGTTCGCCAAGGCGGCGGCTGAGGGTGCTCAGGCTGTGGTCGTCTCCGCCGCGATCGAGGCGGATCTGGTGACGATGCCGGTGGAAGACCGGGGCGAATTCCTCTAAGCCCTCGGCCTCACCGAAAGCGGCCTCGCCCGTGTAATCCGCGCCGGGTACACACTGCTCGGCCTCAAGACCTTCTTCACCGTCGGCCCCAAGGAAGCCCGCGCCTGGACCTTCCACGACGGCGCCAAGGCCCCGCAAGCGGCGGGCGAAATCCACACCGACTTCGAACGCGGCTTCATCCGCGCCGAGACGATTGCCTATGACGATTATGTGAGCCTCGGCGGCGAAGCGGGCGCGAAAGAAGCGGGTAAGCTGCGGCAGGAAGGCAAGGAATATGTGGTGCAGGACGGGGATGTGCTGCTGTTCAAGTTCAACGTGTGAAAGCTGAACCGTCACGAGGCGAGGCTCACGTGTTGGAGACACAGGTTACACTGTCCAGAAGCGAAAAACTTGGCCTTGAATGGGGTGCCGGTGGATTTGTGTTCGGATCGTGAGGTGGGGTGGAAGGCCATTGCTCTGGCGTAACCCCGATGGCGGGGTGTAGGAAAGGTGCCGGCGGCGAAGCGGGTCCGAAGGATGCGGGCAAGGGGCGGTAGGGCGGCCCCCTCACCCTCGTCCGTCACCCCGCACTTGATCCGGGGTTGGGCTTCTTGCGTCGACTACGTCCGCTTCCGGGGGCTGCCACAAGCAGCGCTAGCTTCCAAAATTGGGTGAGAAGCGATCAGACAGCTTAAACGCGGGGTAATTGCCAAAGCTGCCATCGCCGGATAAATCGGCGCTGTGACAAACCTCAAATATCAGACGAAGCTTCATAAGAGCGCCATCATCTGTTTGATAATCTTTGCGACTGCCTGTCAGCGGCCGACAGAGCAGAAGGCTAGCACACCGTTACCAGGTTGGGTGGCGAAATTGGCCAAAACGCAGAAAGCGCGGTTAATTGAAGAAGAAACTTATCAGGGCCGTCGCGTTTTTCATGTAATTCCCTCCAATCGAGGGGATGACGTCGGTAACGAACACGTTCTTTATTCACAAGACGGCCAAATGATTTGTGAATTCGGCGGTATTGCAGGACAAGTAACGGCGGGCACCTGCGATATCGAACAGATCAAGTTCGTTCGAACGATCTTTGAACAGGGCGAGTGAATCTAGCTCAAACGGCGGTTCGTAACTGCTTGAGCGGATCATCCATTGTCCGCAACGGGCTCGATAGCCGCAGGGGCCCCTCAATGCCGCCCAAACAGCTTCTCAACATCCTCCATCGACACCTTCACCCACGTCGGCCGCCCGTGATTGCACTGGCCTGACCTCGGAACGTCCGCGACGGCTCGGCTTCATGCCAGCAATGAATTCAGCGTCGAGCGACGGGTTGTAGTCATGAATGTCTGGGTCAAGCTTTTGCATGGTCAACTTCGCTTAATGGGTCGGTTCGCAGATCGACAACGCGGCAGTGCCATGGTTGGAACCGGCACTTACTTAATTCTTGCTAACATGAAAGAAGCTGGACCCCGGATCAAGTCCGGGGTGACGGGAGAGGGGGTTGATCTCCCTAATGCCGCCCAAACAGCTTCTCGACATCCTCCATGCTCAGTTTCACCCACGTCGGCCGCCCGTGATTGCACTGGCCTGACCTCGGCGTCGCTTCCATCTCGCGTAGCAGCGCGTTCATCTCGGCGACGCTGAGCACCCGCCCGGCCCGCACCGAGCCGTGGCAGGCCATGGTCGCCAGCACCAGTTCGAGCCGTTCGGCCAGCAGCAGCGCGCCGCTGTCTTCCTGCTTGCCGTGCTTGGCGATATCGTCGGCGAGGTCGCGTAGCAACTTGGCGCTGTCAGCCTTGGGCAGTGTGGCGGGGAGTGCGCGGACCAGCATCGCGCTTGGCCCGAAGCGTTCGATCACGAGGCCGTAACGCGCCAGTCCCTCGGCGGCGTCTTCCAAGTGGTCGCAATCGACCTCGTCGAGTTCGACCACATCGGGCACC
>JAKFWB010000302.1 GCA_021732945.1 Porphyrobacter sp. | reverse complement strand
AGCCGAAGACTGGATCGGGGCGCGGGATCGGGCAGTGTTGCTGCTGATGTATGGATCCGGCCTGCGCATCGCCGAGGCCCTCTCGCTGACAGGCCGCGATGTTCCCTTGGTCGAGTTGCTTCAGGTAACCGGCAAAGGCGGAAAGCAGCGAATGGTGCCGGTGCTGCCGATCACCAGAGCGGCGGTGGCGGAGTATGTGCGGCTGTGCCCGTGGCCGCTTTCCGCCAAGGAGCCGCTGTTTCGCGGGGCCAAGGGGGCTGCGCTCTCCCCCGGCATGGTGCAGCGCGCGATGGCGCAGGCGCGGCGCGCGCTCGGGCTGCCCGATACAGCGACACCGCACGCGCTGCGGCATAGCTTCGCGACGCACCTGCTAAGCGCGGGCGCGGATTTGCGGAGCTTGCAGGAGTTGCTCGGCCATGCCTCGCTCGGATCAACCCAGATATACACCCGTGTCGACGCGGCGAGCCTGCTGGAGAACTACCGCAAGGCGCATCCCAGAGGTTAGGCCTGATCTTTGGCCTCGCTCACAGCTGCCGGGCGCCAAGTGATTACGCGGTAGAGATAAAGTGCCACTACGCCGCCGATCATCACAACCGCCACCCAGCCATAGTAATCATTGAACTGAGCGAATTCATTGCGCAGCACGTAACCCGCGCCGATCAACACGCTGTTCCAAACGCCCGTTCCAAGCAACGTCCAAAACAGGAAGCGCAATTGGCTCATCAACAGCATTCCTGCGGGTAGTGAGATCATGGTGCGCACCTGTGGCAGGAAGCGCGCCCAGAACACGACCGCCTTATCGTGCCGCTTGAAAATGCCGACAATCTTTTCAACCTCTTGCCAGTCCAGCGTCAGCCAGCGGCCATAACGGTCGATCAGCGGCTTGAAACGGGCATAGCCAACGGTTCGGCCGATCCAGTACCATACCCAATTGCCTAAGACCGCGCCGACCGTGCCAGCCGCGACGGCGCCAGCGAAGGTAAGCTTGTCATCGGCCACGGCCATGCCAGTCAGCCCCATGATCACTTCCGAAGGGATCGGCGGGAATACGTTTTCGAGGAACATCGCAAGGGCGATGCCAAGGTAACCCCAGGCCTCGACCAGATCGATCAGGGTATCAGTCATCAGCTGACATCCCCTGCCGATGCCGCCCGTTCGGCCAAGCGCCGCTCAATCGCGTCCCAGATCATGCCCGCTGTGTCGGTGCCGTTGAAGCGGTCAATCGCGACGATGCCGGTGGGCGAGGTGACGTTGATCTCGGTCAGCCACTGCCCGCCGATCACGTCGATGCCGACAAAGATCAGGCCGAGGCGCTTCAGGTCAGGGCCGAGCGCGTCGCAGATTTCCTGCTCGCGAGCCGTCAACTCGGTAGGCTGCGCAGAGCCGCCCATCGCGAGGTTACTCCGAAACTCGCCCTCACCCGGTATCCGGTTGATCGCGCCCGCGACTTCGCCATCGATCAGCACGATCCGCTTGTCGCCCTTCGCCACTTCGGGAAGAAAGGGCTGCACCATATGCGGCTCGGGCCAGGTCTGGTTGAACACCTCGAACAGCGCGGTCAGGTTTTCGGCGTTCTCTCCGATGCGGAAAATCGCCTTGCCGCCGTTGCCATGGATCGGCTTCACCACAATCGCGCCGTGCTTCGCCATGAAGCGCCGCACCTCGTCCACGCTGCGGGTCACCAGCGTGGGCGGCATGAAGCGGCGGTAATTCAGCACCATCACCTTTTCTGGGCTGTTGCGGACATTGGCGGGATCATTGACCACCAGCGTCTCATGCCCGATCCGCTCCAGCAGGTGCGTCGCGGTGATGTAACCCATGTGGAACGGCGGATCCTGCCGCATCAGCACGACATCGACATCCTTGCCAAGGTCAAGGCGCACCTGCTCGCCGTGAGTGAAATGATCGCCTTCCACCCGCTGCACCGTCACCGGGTGGGCGTGGGCGAACAGGCGGTCGTCCTCGTCCAGCGTCAGGCTTTCAACGGGGTATTCGAAGACGCTGTAGCCGCGCGATTGGGCTGCCAGTATCAGCGCAAACGAGCTGTCGCCCGCGATGTTGATCCGGTCGATGGGGTCCATCTGGACGGCGATTTTCAAGGGCATCGTTTACTTCCGTTCGTGCTGAGCTTGTCGAAGCACCGTATTGCTTTGGCGCGGCGGTTTAAAGGAAAGGACGGCCCTTCGACAAGCTCAGGGCGAACGGGGCTGGTTACGCAAACGGCATCCACGCATTTTCGATGTGGGTCGGCTTGCGGCCCGGTGCAAGCAGGATCACGTCGATCCGGATATCCTCGCCGTCGGTGGCATATTCATGTGCGACGATTTCCGCCGCCTTGGCCACGCGGGTGAGCCGCCGCTCATCAATCGCATCGGCCAACGCGGCACTGCGGGCACGCCATTTGACCTCGACGAAGGCGACAAGGCCCGTGCGCTTGGCGACAAGGTCTATCTCGCCCGCCTTGGTCTTGACCCGCTCAGCCACGATCCGCCACCCTTGGCTGGCGAGCCACATCGCCGCCTCGGCCTCGCCTTCGCGCCCGCGTTGGTCGGCGTCCTGGCGCTCCGGGGTGGATCGCTCGCGGCTCATGCGCCCTTCAGCTCCAACGCGCGGGCATAAAGCACCGCCCGATCAAGCCCGGTGGCCTTGGCAACCATCCCCGCCGCCTTGCCCGGCCCTGCCTCGACAAGCGCGGCGCGCAGCATGGCGTCGGCATCCAGCACCGGCGCTTCGGCTGCGGTGGGTGGGCCAATCAGCAGCACGATCTCGCCTTTGGGCGGATGCGCGGCATAATGCGCAGCGAGGCTGGCGGCGGTGCCGCTGCGGCATTCTTCGTGCAGTTTGGTCAACTCGCGGGCAACTGCCACCTCGCGGTCCGGCCACAGCTCGGCAATGGTCAGGAGCGAGCGTTCAAGCCGGGGCGCGGTATCGTAAAACACCAGCGTCGCGGCGATCTGTGCCAGGCCTTCCAAGGCGTCACGCCGCGCCTTGTCCTTCACCGGCAGGAAGCCTGCAAACAGGAACCGATCGCTTGGCAGGCCAGCAATCGCCAAGGCCGAAACCGCCGCGCAGGCCCCAGGGATGCTCGTCACCGTCACCCCGGCGTCGCGCGCCTCGCGCACCAGGCGGTAACCGGGATCGGAAATCAGTGGCGTTCCGGCATCACTGACCAGCGCAACCGGTGAAACCCGTGCCTCATTGATGATCCGCGCGCGCACTTCCGGCGCGGCGTGATCGTCAAGCCGCTGGAGGCGCGCCTTGATGCCGAAATGCTTGAGCAACTTCCCCGTCACCCGGGTATCTTCGCAGGCTACCAGCGCGCAGCCGCTCAACACACCGATTGCACGCAACGTCATGTCGCCGAGATTGCCAATCGGTGTCGCCACGATGTAAAGGCCCGGCTCGGGCGTCCCTGCGGGGATGGATGGATACTCTGTCGCCATGGCAAGCCAATGCCATGACGCACGAGCGAGGGGTCGGCAAGGATGAAGCGCACAGGTAGTCCGTTTTGGGCAGGGATGCTCGCATGGGCCAGACGGGGGCTAGCCCCGCGTCGGCTGGCGCTGGTTGGGGCCGCGCTGCTGGTGGCCGGATGCCAGGTGATCCCCAAGACCGAAGTCGCGACCGCGCCGCCGCCCGTTCCCGCGCCGGAGCCATCAGCAACCGCGCTGCCCACCGATTCCGGCCGTCACCGCATCGCGCTGCTGGTGCCGATGACCGGCGATACCGCAGCGGTCGGCCAAGCGATTGCCAATGCCACCACCATGGCCCTTCTGGATACCAGCGCGGATAATCTGCGCATCACCACCTATGACACGGCGACCGGCGTGCAGGCCGCCGCGCGGCAGGCGATTGGCGATGGCAATCAACTGATCCTCGGCCCGCTGACGGCCGATGCCGTTCCGCAGGTGCAGGCTGCTGCACGGCCGGCGGGGGTAACGGTGATTGCCTTTGCGAATGATCCCAAGATCGCCAGTCCGGATGTGTTCGTGATCGGCCATATCCCCGAACAATCGATCCGCCGCAGCGTGCAGTTTGCACGGGCGCGCGGGGCCAACCGGTTCGCCGCGCTGTTGCCCGAGGGTGAGTATGGCACGCGCGCCGCTTCGGCGCTGGACAATGCCTTGCGCGATTTCGGCGGCGCGCTGGCGCGGCAGGAAACCTATACGCGCGGCAACACCTCGATCGTCAGCGCCGCCAGTCGCCTGCGCGCGGCGGGTGGGTATGACACCGTGTTGATCGGCGACAGCGCCCGGCTGAGCATTGAGGCCGCCGACGAATTGCAGCGCGGCGTCCGAACCCGCGCCCGGCTGCTGGGCACAGACCTGTGGAGCGGTGATGCAGCGCTGACCCGTGCGAAATCGCTGGAAGGCGCCCTGTTCGCCGCCGTTTCCGATCAGCGTTACAAGCGCTTTGCCGAAAGCTATCAGGCGCGCTTTGGCGCTCAGCCTTACAGGGTTGCCACACTTGGCTATGACGCGGTGCTCCTCACCTTGCGCGTGGCGCGCGATTGGAAGGTTGGCGCGGCGTTTCCCAAGAAAGCGCTATATGACGAGGGCGGCTTTCTGGGGGTGGACGGGCCGTTCCGCTTCGCTCGCAACGGCGTGGCCGAACGCGCGCTGGAAGTGCGCGAGGTGCGCGGCGGCGAGATGATTGCCGTTGACCCCGCCCCCACCGGCTTTGCGCGCTGAGTAAAAC
>JAKFWB010000154.1 GCA_021732945.1 Porphyrobacter sp. | reverse complement strand
TCGGCGGAGGAAGAATAAGATGTTCGAAAAACTTCTCGACGCGGCGATCCGCTTCCGCTGGGGCGTGGTTATCGTCACGCTCATCGTCGCGGTCTTCGGTGCGGCGCAGCTGTTAAAACTGCCGATAGATGCTGTCCCTGATATCACCAACAAGCAAGTGCAGATCAATACCGTTGCGCCTGCACTCGGCCCGCTCGACATGGAGCGGCTTGTGACATTCCCGGTCGAAACCGCAATGGCGGGGATACCGGGGCTTGAAAGCTCGCGCTCGATTTCGCGAAACGGGTTCAGTCAAGTCACCGTGGTATTCGACGAAGGTGTCGATCTCTACTTCGCGCGCCAACAGGTGGCCGAGCGGCTGACACAGGCGAAGGAAAGCCTGCCCGAAGACGTGGAGCCACAAATGGGTCCGGTGACGACCGGACTTGGCGAAGTGCTAATGTATGTTGTCGAATTCGAGCCTGCCGGAACCAAGGCCAATCCCAAGGTCGCAGGCAAGGCCGGTTTCCAGCCCGATGGCAGCTATTTGATACCCGATGGTAGCCTACTGACCGATGAAGTCTCGAAACTTGCCTATCTTCGCACGGTACAGGACTGGATAATCCGGCCGCAATTGCGCGGCGTCGAGGGTGTCGCTGGAATCGACAGCATCGGCGGTTACGAGCGGCAGTTCGTCGTCGAACCCGATCCGGCCAAGCTCGCCAGCTATCATATTTCTTTTGCAGAGCTCGCCGAGGCCCTGGAAAAATCTAACATTTCAGTTGGCGCGGGCTTTGTCGAGCGCGGCGGCGAAGCGTTTCTCGTCAAGGCCGATGGTCGCATCCGGACGCTTGATGAAATAAGTCGAGCAACTGTGACAACGCGTGGAGGCATTGCTGTAGCGGTGCGCGATGTGGCGTCCGTCCGTATCGGAGGCGAGTTACGCACCGGCGCCGCTTCCGAAAACGGCAAAGAGGTTGTTGTCGGCACCGCGCTGATGATCGCTGGCGGCAACAGCCGCATCGTCGCCAATGCCGTCGCAGAACGGCTGGGCGAGGTCGCCAAGTCGATGCCGCCGGGCATCAAGATCAAGACTGTGCTCGACCGCTCGAAGCTGGTCAATGCGACCATCTGGACCGTTGAGAAAAATTTGCTCGAAGGCGCATTGCTTGTCATCGCGGTACTATTCTGGCTGTTGGGCAATATTCGCGCCGCGATCATCGCCACGCTCGTAATCCCGCTGTCTTTCCTAATGATGGCGATGGGCATGAATGCTACCGGCACATCGGGCAATCTGATGAGCCTTGGAGCGCTGGATTTCGGGCTGATCGTTGATGGCTCGATCATCATCATTGAGAATTGCCTAATGCGGATGGCGCATCGACAGCAACATGAAGGTCGTGTGCTGAACTTGTCCGAACGGTTGCATGAGGTGTTCGAGGCCTCGCGCGAGATGATACGCCCCACAATCTACGGTCAGGCGATTATTTTTCTCGTGTTCGCACCGTTGCTCACCTTCTCCGGTATCGAGGGCAAAATGTTTTCGCCGATGGCGATAACCGTCATGCTAGCGCTGGCAGGGGCATTCATTCTCTCGCTGACCTTCGTACCAGCAATGGTCGCGATACTCATTCGCGGCAAAGTTGCCGAGAAAGAGGTGAAGGCCGTTGCTTATGCAAAGGAGAGCTATCAGCCGTTGCTCGACAAGGCGGTCACGCGGCCCTGGCCGTGGATTGGCGCAGGCATCGGCACGTTTGTGCTCGCAGGGCTGGTGTTCCTCACGTTGGGCCGCGAGTTCATCCCGCAGCTCGACGAAGGCGATGTGGCAATACTCGCAGCCCGCATACCGTCGACCTCGCTTAACCAGTCGCTCGCTTTGCAGCGAGAAATAGAAAAGGCCGTCGCGACCTTACCTGAGGTCGCTTACATGTATTCAAAGACAGGAACAGCGGAGGTTGGCACCGATCCCATGCCCGCCAATATCTCGGATTCATTCGTCATTCTGAAACCCAAAGACGAGTGGCCCAACGGGGTGGATAGCAAGGAGGACGTAATCGAACGGCTCGAAGCCAAGCTTAAACCGGCTATCGGTAGCGTCTTCGAGATCAGCCAGCCTATCGAATTGCGTTTTAACGAGCTTATAGGCGGTGTGCGCAGCGATATTGCTATCAAGCTCTATGGAGACGATCTCTACGCCATGAGCGCACTAGGCGCAAAGGTTGCAGCGGTGCTCAACACTGTGCCAGGCGCGGCGGATGTCAAAGTGGAACAAACTGAGGGCTTCCCGCAACTCGATGTGAAGTTCGATCGCGACGCCATCGCGCGATACGGCCTCACGTTGCAGGATGTGACCGATACAGTTGCAGCAGCGCTTGGCGGGCGCGAGGCGGGCATCGTTTTCGAAGGTGACCGGCGGTTCGATATCGTAGTGCGCCTTCCCAACGCGGGCCGTGACGATCTGGATGCTGTAGGAGCGTTGCCTGTGATGCTGCCACAGGAAGGCGCTTCGGTGCCGCTCAGTGCGGTGGCCAGCTTTGGCTTTTCCGAAGGGCTCAATCAAGTCAGCCGCGACAATGGCAGACGACGTGTCGTCATTCAGGCGAATGTGCGCGGCAACGACTTGGGTTCGTTTGTCTCAGAAGCGCAAAGCAAGGTCGCTGCGCAAGTGAAGCTGCCGCCTGGTAGCTCAATCGAATGGGGTGGACAGTTCGAAAATCTACAAGCCGCATCGCAGCGCCTCTCGTTGGTCATTCCTATCGTTTTTGCCGCGATATTCGGCATCCTGTTTGTTGCGTTGCGCGGGTTCCGGCCAGCGGTGGCGGTCTATTCGGCGATTCCCCTTGGGCTGGCAGGCGGTGTGTTTGCTCTGGCGTTGGCAGGATTACCCTTTTCAGTATCCGCCGCTGTAGGCTTCATCGTGCTGGCAGGCGTTGGCGTACTCAATGGCCTCGTTGTTATGACAGCAATCAACCAGCGGATCGAGGAAGGGACAGCGGTAGCGCAGGCCATTGTTCAAGGCTCGCTCGAACGATTCCGCGCCGTTTTAATGACCGGTATCGTCCCGGCCATCGGCTTCGTTCCCATGGCGCTGGCGACCGGGCAAGGTGCGGAAGTACAGAAGCCGCTGGCGCTGGTAGTCATCGGCGGGTTGATTACCTCGACAATCCTGACGCTCTTCGTGCTGCCCGCAATAAGCCAACTGCTGCTCAAAGGGCGGCACAAGCATCATAGAGCGGGCGAGTATAGCGACGTAGACCACTTCGGCAGCGAATTGCCCCAGAAATGAAAGTTACAAACATGTCGACCGAAGCGGAACCTGAAGTTGAAGCACACGACCATCTCGATGAT
The DNA here is from genome assembly GCA_021732945.1 of Porphyrobacter sp. Lineage (GTDB taxonomy): Bacteria > Pseudomonadota > Alphaproteobacteria > Sphingomonadales > Sphingomonadaceae > Erythrobacter. Next base: position 1,373 of record JAKFWB010000154.1, on the reverse strand, counting down.
GACGAGCACGGTTCAAGCAATGGCATTCGCATTTTTATTGTCGCGTGTGTTTGCGCAGCACTTGCCTATCTGGTCGACATATTTGCACCCAAGTGGAGCAACTGGGCTTTCGCAGTGGGCGCACTCATCGCGGTTTGGCCGTTTGCGAAATCAGCCTTGACCAAGGCTTTAGCTGGCAAGCCATTCAGCATCGAAACACTGGTCACCGTCGCCGTGGTGGGCGCACTGCCGATCAATGCCGGTGCCGAAGCGGTAGTGGTCGTCGTGCTGTTTTCTCTGGGCGAACTGCTGGAAGGTTTTGCGGGCGCGCGCGCCCGGTCCGGTTTGACAGCCTTAGCGAAATTGCTGCCATCGGAAGCAACGATTGAACAAGACGGTAAGCGCCAGGCGATCTCGGTCAAAGATCTGACAATCGATATGGTGATGCTGGTGACGCCGGGTGATCGTCTCGCTGCTGACGGTGTCATTCTCGAAGGACGGTCTGATTTGAACGAGGCGGCTATCACGGGCGAGTCCGTTGCGGTCGACAAAACTATTGGCGAACCCGTATTTGCAGGGAGCATCAATGGCGACGGCAACTTAAAGGTGACGGTTACCAAGGACGCGAGTGCGAGCGTTGTCGCGCGAATTGGTAATTTGGTCGCGCAGGCCCAAGAAAGCACAGCGCCGACTGCGCGTTTTATTGATAGTTTTAGCGCATACTACACACCAGCTGCTATGTTGATAGCTGCACTGGTCGCGGTTGTGCCCCCGTTGCTAATGGGCGGCGAATGGACGGTTTGGATATACCGAGCGTTAACCGTGCTCTTGATTGCTTGTCCTTGCGCGCTGGTGCTTTCAACACCGGCTGCAATCGCTACCGGCATCGCCACTGCCGCACGCTATGGAATTTTAATCAAAAGTGGCGCTGCACTTGAAATGCTGGCGAAGATAAGGATTGCGGCGTTCGACAAAACAGGAACCCTCACTTTGGGTCATCCGGTTGTCACAGATGTTGAAGGGGATGCACAAGAGGTTCTAAGACTGGCGGCCGCAGTGGAGACAGGCCTTACCCACCCGGTAGCGAAGGGCATTGTCGCCGAAGCGGTCGCGAAATCAATCCAAGTCCCTGTGGCTAGCGACGTTGTCATCCGTCAAGGCGAAGGTGTGCAAGGCGTCGTTGAAGGGGCACAGATCGCCTTGCTTAGCCCGCGTGCGTCGGAGGCACTGACGCCTGAGCTTTCGGATCGAATTGATGCGTTGGAGCGAGAAGGCAAAACCATAGCCGTATTGTTTGCCGACGATAAGTTCGTTGGTTTGATCGCCAGCCGAGACGAGCCTCGCCCGGATGCCAAGCCGGCAATTGCCGCGCTCATCGCGCTGGGCATCAAGAC
>JAKFWB010000568.1 GCA_021732945.1 Porphyrobacter sp. | reverse complement strand
GCCAAATGACCCAACCCAACGACCTCCTCCCCGAAGGCCTCGAAGACCGCCTGCCTGCCGAAGCCGCGCGGATTACCGCCGCGATGCGCGCCTGCCTCGATGTGCTCGACACGCATGGCTATGACCGGGTGCGCCCGCCGCTGCTCGAGTTCGAAGCCTCGCTCGCCGGGCGGATGGCGGGCGTCGCCGTGGGTGAGGCACGGGCGATGTTCCGCTTCGTTGATCCCGCTTCGCTGCGGACCCTCGCGTTGCGTTCCGACATGACCCCGCAGGTCGGGCGGATCGCTGCGACCAGCCTCGCCGCCGCTCCGCGTCCGCTGCGGCTGGCCTATTGCGGCGACACCGTGGTGATCAAGGCGAGCCAGCTCGATCCGGCGCGCGAGCGGCTGCAATTGGGCGCGGAGCTGATCGGGGCGGATTCGGTCGCCGCGGCGAGCGAAGCGGTGATGCTTGCGGTCGAGGCGCTGACAGCCGCGGGGCTGACCGGGATTTCGGTCGACTTCACGCTGCCCGATCTGGTCGATACCTTGAGCGCCAAGGCGCTGCCGCTCGCCCCCGAACAGGTGGAAGCCGTGCGGCGCGAGCTTGATACCAAGGATGCAGGCGGGCTGAAGGCGGCGGGCGGCGCGGCCTATCTGCCGCTGCTCTATGCCACCGGGCCCTTCGCCGAGGCGCTCGCAGCGCTGCGCGAGGTGGACGCGGGCGGGGCGCTCAAGTCGCGGCTCGACGGGCTGGAGGCAATCGCCGCAGCCGTTGGCGATGCCGCCCGGATCACGCTGGACCCAACCGAGCGGCACGGGTTCGAGTACCAGACATGGTTCGGCTTCACCCTTTACGCCGAAGGCCTGCGCCGCGCGGCCGGGCGGGGCGGCACCTATCGGATCGCCGGGAGTGACGAGGCTGCGACCGGCTTCACGCTCTATCTCGATCGTCTGGCTGAGGTTGCCCCGCAGCCGGAAGCGGCCAAGCTGGTGTGGCTCCCGCTCGGCCACGACCGCGCGGCGGCGGCGCGGCTGCGGTCGGAAGGCTGGCGTACGGTGGCGCAGCTCGCTGAAGGCGAGGACGCAGCGGCGCTCGGCTGCACCCACCGGCTGGATGGCACGGCACCCATCGCGCTCTAGCCCAATACCCCCTTCAGCCAGGCGTCCATCACCGCGGTCGCCGGGTAGTCCGGCTCGCCGAGCTTGCGGTTGATGTCGGCGTGGCCTTTCAGCCCTTCGCCTTCGAAGCTGCCGGTCTCCACCAGTGATCCGCCGCGCTTCAGGGCGACGGCGAGCGCATTGGCCTGCGCCACACCATCCTCGCGCTGGACGTGGAGCAGCAGGAAGGAAGGCGCATTGGGCGCGGCGGCGTGGAGCGTGGGCGAGAGCGCCTGCTGCCGCGCCACATCAGTGCCGAATGCGTCGGTGTAAGTGCTGCCCATGAACCGCCCGGCCTGCGCCATCTGCGTCGGCACATCATAGGCGGCACCGTCATTGGGCATTACCCCGTCAATATCGGCAAAGCTGAGGCTCGCAGCGCGCAGATAGCGCTCATCGGTCCCCACCAAGGCGACCAGATGCGCGCCCGCCGAATGCCCGGTCAACACCACGCGGCTGCGATCAATGCCGAGGCTGTCGGCCTTCTCCAGCAGGTAGGCGAGCGACGCTGCGACATCGGCCGCTTGTTGCTCCACCGTGGCATCGGGCACCAGTCGGTAATCGATCGAGGCGAAGGCATAGCCCTGTTCCAGCATGTGGCCGGGCAGCGCGCGACTGGTGGCGTTATCCTTTGATCCGCGCTTCCATCCGCCGCCATGGACGAACAGCACGAGCGGCGCAGGCTGGGCGCCAGCGGGCACCCACAGGTCGAGCGCCTGCAAGGGATCGCTGCCATAGCTCAGCGTCTGCGGCCGCGCGCCCACGACAGCCGCGCCGCCATCACGCCACCCGGCACCCTCGCGCCCACCACGCTCCTGCATCCGCTCGCGCAGGGCGGTGCGGCAGGTCTCGGACAATTCCGCCGCCTTTTCGCCAAGGCAACTGCGCATTTGCGCCCGGTCCGTTCCGCACAATGCCACAATCTCTTCACGGCATTCGGCGGGCAGACGCTCACCGCCGCGCTGCTGGGCAAGGATCGGGGTGGCCAGCACGGCGGCAGCGGCAAGGGCGGTCAGCGCTTTGGTGGCGGTATTCATGGCAATGTCCTTGTGCACAATCATTGCCGACTCAACGCAGCCGCGCGCCAAACCCTTCGCGTTCCCGTTCATGCGCGGAGCCGCTTTCCTGATGTTGGTGACAGAGGTTACACTGTCCAGAACACAAAAACCGGCCCCCGCATGGCCCGCCCGTCAGGCCATGCGCGGGGCGGAAAAGGGGTCTTGTGGTTTTCATGGGGGCAAGCCTGCCATGGCGGCGGCGGGTAGGAAAGTTCCCTTGCGCCCTTGCGCTTGCCTCGCCCGCCGCAACCGCCTAGGCCCCCGCCCGATCAACCGCCATCAGCACAAGGATACACATGGCCAACGTCACCGTGATCGGCGCCCAGTGGGGCGATGAGGGCAAGGGCAAGATCGTCGACTGGCTCGCCAGCCGCGCCGATGTGGTCGTGCGCTTTCAGGGTGGGCACAATGCCGGCCACACGCTGGTGATCGACGGCAAGACCTACAAGCTCAGCCTGCTGCCTTCGGGCATCGTGTCGGGCACGCTGTCAGTGATCGGCAATGGCGTGGTGCTGGATCCGTGGGCGCTGCGGGACGAGGTCGCCAAGGTCGAAGGGCAAGGCGTTTCGATCACCGATGAAAATCTCGCCGTGGCGGATAATTGCCCGCTGATCCTGCCGCTCCACCGTGATCTGGATGGCTTGCGCGAGACGGCGGCGGGCAAGGGCAAGATCGGCACCACCGGTCGCGGGATTGGCCCGGCGTATGAAGACAAGGTCGGCCGCCGCGCGATCCGGGTGTGCGATCTGGCGCATCTCGATACGCTTGATGCGCAGCTTGACCGCCTCTGCGCGCACCACGACGCGCTGCGCGCAGGCTTCGGCCAGCCGCCGGTGGACCGCGCGGCGCTGCTGGAAGAGCTGCGTGAAATCGCGCCTTTCGTGCTGAAATTCGCGCAGCCGGTGTGGAAGCGTTTGAAAAAGGTCCGCCGTGCGGGCGCCAAGATCCTGTTTGAAGGCGCGCAGGGCGTGCTGCTCGATGTCGACCACGGCACCTATCCGTTTGTTACCTCGTCCAACACGGTGAGCGGCACGGCCGCCAGCGGCAGCGGGCTCGGCCCGAATTCGACCGGCTACGTGCTGGGGATCGTCAAGGCCTACACCACCCGCGTCGGCAGCGGGCCGTTCCCCACCGAACTCGAAGACGATGTCGGCCAGCGGCTGGGTGAGCGGGGTCATGAATTCGGCACTGTCACCGGGCGCAAGCGCCGGGTCGGCTGGTTCGATGCGGTGCTGGTGCGCCAATCCTGCGCGATCAGCGGCGTGACCGGCATCGCGCTCACCAAGATCGACGTGCTCGACGGGCTCAACCGGGTCAGCATCTGCACCGGATACCGCCTGCACGGGAAGGTCTATGACTATCTCCCCAGCCACGCCGCCGATCAGGCCGCGTGCGAGCCGATCTACGAAGACATGCCCGGCTGGAGCGAAAGCACCGCAGGCGCGCGGTCTTATGCCGATCTGCCCGCCAACGCGATCAAGTATATCCAGCGCATTCAGGAACTGATCGAGTGCCCGGTCGCACTGGTCTCAACCTCGCCCGAGCGTGACGACACGATCCTGATGCGTGATCCGTTTGTGGACTAAACAGCCATTCCCCGTGCAAGCGGCATAGCCGCAGAAGGTTTCGCGCCAAGCCGCCAAGCGAGCCAAGAACGCCCACACACCGGCAGATGTCACTGCCATCTTGGCTTCCTTGGCGGCTTGGCGCTAACCATTTGCAGAGCCTGCGGCGCCTGCATCGCATTCAAGTTGTTCCCAAAAGAATGGGCGATTAGTATAATTGACCCCTTCTTCTCCCTTCCCCTTGGGGAAGGGTCGGGGATGGGGGTTCGGCGGTCATCGGGCAGAGCTTCCCTACAAGCCTCGCACACCCATCCCCAAACCCCTTCCCTCAAGGGAAGGGGAGTTGACGATTGATCACGAGGCGGCGTTTGAGTTAACCTTAGAACCGTGAACCGCTTCGCCCTCCTTCCGCTGCTGACGCTTGCAGCCTGCGCCAACCCCCCGCCCAAGGTGGCCGAGGGGCCATCCTCGCAGCCGGCGCTGGAGCGTGAAGCGGCGCGGATCGTGCCTCAGCGCAGCTTCTCCCATGTCGATTACCTGCTGGTCGACAAGTCCGAACGGCTGATGGTCGGCTATGCGGGCGGGCAGCCGGTCAAGGTCTGGCGGGGCCTGCAATTCGGCGATCAGCCGCAAGGGCACAAGCAGTTCGAAGGCGATGAACGCACGCCCGAAGGCCGCTATGTGATCGAAGGCCGCAACCCCGGCAGCGCCTATCACCTGAGCCTGAAAGTTTCTTACCCCGCGCCCGAAGACCGCGCTTTTGCGAAGGCATATGGACGATCCCCCGGCGGCGACATATTCCTCCACGGCCAGCCCAACGCGCTGCCCTTCGGCCGGATGCCGGGCGATTGGACCGACGGCTGCATCGCCTTTTCGAACGAAGAAATCGCAGAGCTGTGGCGGATCGTGCCGGATGGCACGGTGATTGAGATAAGGCCTTAGGAAAA
>JAKFWB010000051.1 GCA_021732945.1 Porphyrobacter sp. | reverse complement strand
TGTCATAGGTGACTTCGACCCCGCGCGCGCCGTCCCATTCCACCCGCACAAAGGCATCATGCGCGGGCGCTGCGGCAAGATCAGCGGCAACGGTCACCGCAACGATCTTCTCGCGCGCCATGTCGACCAGTTCGCGGGTCGGTTTGTTGGTGATCAGCTGGCCGTGGTTGATGATCGCGATCCGATCACACAGCTCCTCAGCCTCTTCGAGATAGTGTGTGGTCAGCACCACGGTCACGCCCTCGCGGTTCAATTCGCTGACCAGCTCCCACAATTGGCGCCTGAGATCGACATCAACCCCGGCAGTGGGTTCGTCCAGCACCAGAATCGGCGGGCTGTGGACCATCGCCTTGGCGACCAGCAGCCGCCGCTTCATCCCGCCCGAAAGCGTGCGGGCATAGGCGTTGCGCTTGTCGGACAATCGCACCGCATCAAGCAATGCCTCACTGCGCCGGAGGGTGGAGGCGATGCCATAAAATCCGGCCTGATTCTCCAGCACTTCAAACGGGGTGAAGAACGGATCGAACACGATTTCCTGCGGCACGATCCCGATTGAACGGCTGGCATTGCGGCGATCACGATCAATATCGAAACCCCAGATTTCGGCGGTGCCAGAGGTCTTGTTGACCAGCCCGGCAAGGATATTGATCAGCGTCGATTTGCCCGCGCCATTGGGGCCGAGCAGCCCGAAGATCGATCCTTCGGGCACATCAAAGCTGACCCCGCCCAATGCGAGCTTGCCTTCGGTCACAGTGCCCTTGGCACCCTTGGCCGGGGCATAGCGTTTGACGAGGTTGTCGATGCGGATTGCGGGTTCGGATGGCATGGCATTGGCCCTAATCGCTGTGGGGACAGGCGGGCAACCGTAATCGTCGCAGCGACTTTCCTACCCGCGCATCCAGTGGCAGGATCGTCGGCATGATCGACCGCGATGACCTCTTCCCGCCTGTGCCGATGGATAGGCCCGTCACAGGGTCAGGTTTTCTGTTCCTGGACAGTGTAACCTGTGTCTCCAACAAGCGCGTTGCCGCGCTGCAAAGGCAATTGCGCTGCACAGCCGCGCCCTGTATCGGCAGGTGCCATGAGCATTCCTCCTCCCGAAACCCTGCTGGTCGATACGCGGCGTGTGTCGTGCGACGGGGCCAGCGGCATTCGCGGCGGCGCAGGCTATCGCCCGGCCGCGCTTGGCCACCCGCGCGTGTTCCTTGAGATTGACGAGCGCGGGCTTGTCGATTGCGGCTATTGCGACCGGCGCTTTGTGCTGCGGGGCGGCCCGGCGGACGGCGCGGATCAGTCAGGCCTGTCCGATATTGCTGCCGGGGCGAGCTAAGGTCGGAACCCTGCTTCGCTCAGTATCGGTTAAGGCAGCGCGGCGCACCATTGCCGTCTGAATGATTCGGAAGGAAGCGCTATGTCCCGTTTTCGCCTTGCTGCCGCTGCGCTGCCCATCGCTTTGGTCGGTCTGTCGCTGAACCCGCTTGCCGCGCAGGATGCGCCTGATGAGGACGTCACTGCGACCGTCCACCCCACCGCCACGAAGGGCGAAGCGCGGCTCGCCAAGCTGCTTGAAGGCCGCGTCGCCGGGGAGCCGTTGCGCTGCATCCGCACGCTGCCCAGCCAGCGGTTCCAGACGATTGATCGGACCGCCTATGTCTATGGATCGGGCAACACGATCTATGTTCAGCGCACCCGCGATCCTGAAGCCATCGATGATGATGATGCGCTGGTCAGCCGCCGCTTCAACGCAAGCTCGATATGCCGGCTTGATGTGATGACCACGATTGATCAGGTGCTGGGCTTCTTCACGGGGGCCGTATTCTTCGAGGATTTCGTGCCCTACACCCGCGTCAAGGGCAACGCGCCGGGCGAGGGATAGTCCGCGCGCAGATGCAGCGGCGATGGCACGGCGCGAAGGCCGAGACAGGCGCTTTGGCTCGGCGGCTGTGCGCGGATCGGGCGCTCATCCAACCGCAGTTCATCGAGCGCTACTGTGGCAAACACCTGTTCGCGCTGGCGAAACGCGCTGATTTCATCATGAAGTTCGGCGAGCGATAGACTGCTTTCCAGCGCCAGAAGATCGGCCGCGCGCGCCATCTCCTGATCTTGCGAAGGAGTTGAATTGCAGGCAGCGACCGCAGGGCGGGGGGCGGACGACAGCGGTGCGGCCTGATCCTGCGCGACCGCGCCATTGGCCTGCCAACGCCCCGCCGACCAAGCGATCACGGACACGATCAGCAGCAACGCAGCCAGCAGCGCCGGGCTTACGACCATGTCCATCGATTTCGACTCCCGTTCTGATTGTCCGGCCCAGCAAGGAGCCAAAGACAACATGGTCACCATAGGCCTCACCAGCCTACGACAACCAAACAGCGAGCGACCCTGTGCCGCTTCTCATGAGAATCGACCAGATAGTGGGAACTTTGCCCGACTCCTCCTTGGAAGATAATGCGGGACTTTACCTATGGCCGTCTGCGGTTGGTGCCATGGGTGCGGGGGTTGGGGAATTACCCCCGCGCCATCGCCTGCATCCGGGCGATGATCTCTTCGGCCTGAAGCATGATCCGGTCGATCAATTCCTGACATGTCGGGATGTCATGGATCAGCCCGGCGACCATGCCGCAGCTCCACGCGCCGGCGTCCATCGTGCCCTCGGTCATAATCTTGGGATAGACGCCTGCGACCTCGGGCAGGATGTCCTGAATGGTGATCGTGTCGCCGAGCTCCTTCTCCTTGAGGATCAGGCGCTCGACCGCGGCATTGTTGAGCACGCGTTCGGTGTTGCGCAGCGGGCGCATCACCAGCCGGGTGTCGAGCTCGCTCGCGGCGAGGATCGCCTGCTTGACGTTCTCATGCACCGGGGCTTCCTTGGTGGCGATGAAGCGGGTGCCCATGTTCATCCCCTGCGCGCCCATCGCCAGGCTGGCGACAAGGCTGCGCCCGTCGGCCATCCCGCCGCTGGAGACGAAGGGGATGTCCAGCTCATCCGCCGCGCGCGGCAGCAGGATGAAGTTGGGAACATCATCCTCACCCGGATGGCCGCCGCATTCGAACCCGTCAACGCTCACCGCGTCGCAGCCGATGTCCTGCGCCTTCAAGGAGTTGCGCACCGAGGTGCACTTGTGGATCACCTTGATCCCGGCGTCCTTCAAGGGCGGGAGCAGATCGACCGGGTTACGCCCGGCGGTCTCGACCACCTTCACCCCGCCATCGATCACCGCCTTCACCAGCCCCGGATAGTCGGGCGGGGTCAGGGTCGGCAGGATGGTGAGGTTCACGCCGAACGGCTTGTCAGTCATGTCCTTGCATCGCGCGATTTCATTCGCGAGCTTTTCAGGCGTGCCCTGCGTCAGCCCGGTGATGATCCCGAGGCCCCCGGCATTCGACACGGCCGCCGCCATTTCGGCGAACCCGACATAATGCATCCCCCCCTGGATGATGGGGTGCCGAATGCCGAACATTTCGGTGATCGCGGTCTTCATGGCGTTGTCTCTCCCGTGCAAAGCTGTGTTTGCGTAGGAGACAAGCCGGTTTCAGCAGGCCTTGCAAGCCTGCTTTTGTGAGGTGAGAGGCTTGGGCCAGCGCGCCGTAGCGTCAGGCCCAAGGGTAAAAGATCCGCTTAAGACCGCGTGAAGGCGAGGCTGAAGGTCACCGGCACGGCGGGCGTGATCGATGGCAGCTGCGCCAGCGCGCGCAATTCGCCGAGCTCATCGGTCAGTTCGAACATGTCGGTCGAGATGATCACCGGCGCGGTCGGCACCACGGTGATGCGGTCATCTGACACGCGGGTGACGAGCACTTCGGTCTCGACATCGCTGGTAGCGCCCTTGATCGACACTGTGGCCTTCATCGGACGGACGATCGACTGGCCCACCGCAAGGCCCGCGAAGGCTGCCGGATCGAGCTTGGCCGCTACCGAGGCTTTGGGGTTGCCGGTGACCTCAAAGAAAATCTCGCGCATCCGTTCGTTGCGGATATCGACCCCGGTGTTGACCGAGGCGAGATCGATATCGAGCGTCGCGGTGCCATCACCGGCGACGCTGCCCGACAGCTTGTCGAAGCGATTGGCCTCGGCCACCTCGCCCGCCTTGATGCTGACATAGGTAAGCCGCGAACCGGCGGGATCGAGCGTCCATGCACCTTCGGTCACCGAAGCGGCTTCGACGGCGGCACCCTTGGGTGCTTCGGCCGCAGGCTCAGCGCAGGCGGCAAGGCCCAAAGCCAGAACGGCGGCAAGGGCGAGGGGGCGAAGGGTGAGCATGACGCAGAATGACCTTTCAGGCGAGAAGCTTTGGCAATGCGGAATATGCGATTTGGCGCGTGGCTGAAAGAGGAGATGCAGGCGCCCTATTCCCATTCGATCGTGCCCGGCGGCTTGCTGGTGTAGTCATACACCACCCGGTTGATGCCCTTGACCTCGTTCACGATCCGGGTCGCAACTCGCGTCAGGAAGCTGGCGTCATAAGGGAAGACATCGGCGGTCATCCCGTCGGTTGAGGTGACCGCGCGCAGGGCGCAGACGTTGTCATAGGTGCGCCCGTCGCCCATCACGCCGACGGTCTTGACCGGCAGCAACACCGCGAAGGCCTGCCAGATTGCGTCATACAGCCCCGCGTTGCGAATCTCTTCGAGATAGATCGCGTCGGCCTTGCGCAGGATGTCGCAGCGTTCCTTGGTGACTTCGCCGGGGATGCGGATAGCGAGGCCGGGGCCGGGGAAGGGGTGGCGGCCG
>JAKFWB010000464.1 GCA_021732945.1 Porphyrobacter sp. | reverse complement strand
GTAAGGAATATAGTTCCCATCTCCGCAGGTCGCAGGGGCCATGTTGGCTTCGACCCCCGGTTTGAGAGCTGGGAAACGCGGCCCTGCGTTCATAGACGGCCTCAGACAGCGAAAGCAGCACTCATCGCCGCGGACATTCAGAAAAGCCTGAACAGCTGCGCCGTTACCGCTTATCCAGCAATGCAGAATGGCATCAGCCGATATGCCGTCCTCATAAAAAAGTTCATTCAGCGCATATTGCGTGTTCCAATCACCTGTCGCGTCGACGAGTAGATTGGCGTCAGCCAGCACCGTCTTTTGAGCTAGCGCATCGCCAACCGTGGCTCGGATATCGCATTGGGGGTGAAAAGACTTTAGCTCCTCAGCCAGTGCGCTCGCCTTCGTTTCGCCTATCCGCGAATGACCGAGATAATGACGCCCGATATTGCCAGCAGAAAGCACCTGACCATCGATCAGCGTCAGGGCTGCACTGGCGCCCGCGCCACTCTGGATAAGGAATTTGGCAAGATGGCTTCCGAGCGTGCCGCAACCTACCAGAGCGATGGCCTTCCCATCCAATGTTTTGATCCCGTGCAAATTACGTTGAGCGATTTCAGCCAATCCCGTCCAATAACCACCGGAGCGCTTGATATCGAGTTTAGTCTTCTGCTTGGCTAAAAGTGGCTGCAATTTCGAAGATCGCAGTTTCTTTGCACGGACCGCCACTGCAATGTTAGCCGGCAGTTCAACTGTGACGCCGAGAGTGCAGTTGTTTGCTGCGAGGCATACAAATTTCCCCGACAGAAGCGCTCTCTCACATTCGCTCCAGCGATCAGCAACCACAGCCGTTTGCCCACGAAACCATTGCTCAAGAGACAAGAAGCTGTTCGGTACCACTCGATCAGCGGTCGGTCCCAACTCAGCATCGAAATGGAATACAACGGCTCCAGACAATCGGGTAGCCTCGTGGTCATGTAGACTGATCGTATCAGCGATCGCGAAAAACGGGCTTCCCGTTGCAGGCTTGAAGACCGCGTATTGCAAGCCGGCTTGTCGCTCAGCTGTACCATCCCGGCTCACGAGAACTCGGAAATGCGGCTCCTTCGTTATCCAATACTCTTGGTACTCGGCCGCCACTTCGGCGCCGCCTTGCCCGGCAAAACTCTTCTCCAGCGAAAGCTCGGTCTGTCTGAGCACGCGCAAAGCGGATCCGCCTGGATCGTGAAAGTCGATTGGCAGGCCTGTTGCAGGGGCAAAGCAAACCACAGATCCTTCGATGTCGTCACGGCTTATATGTCCGAATGCGCCAGTGGGAAGTTGCTTGCGATCGACAAGTCGAACAATGGGTAGCACCACAAACTTTGAATCTGGAACGACCAGTTCAATATCGACCGCAAGGCCATGGACGTTTATCGATCCGCGAAACTCTGGCGATGCGCCTTGCTGTTCGGTGAAGCCTTTATTCGCAAGCGCAGCTGCAATTGCGCGCCACCGATCGGCTTGCGACATCATCCGGAATCGGAACTAGTAATATGCGGTGTGGCCACGGTCGCCGCAGGAGCGGCACGTACAGCCGCAGCCGTGTCACTCTCAATCGCGATGATATCTGGCCTGTAGGGAATGCGTCGTCCGAATGCATCGCGCAGATGCTCGATAACCCGGTCGGCGTCGCCGGTACGCTCGAGTGCAGCCTCCATTGTCGCAGCAAGGGCTCGCGTTTCCGCCAGAACATCTCCGCGCTCTTCCTCGCTCCAGCTGTTCAAACAGCTCGCCTTGACCACCGGGTTTTTGATCTCGCCTGAAAAAATCGTCGGAAGCAGTCGCGCGACATCGAGTATAGTCTTATCATCGCGGTTATCTGCGCTCTGACCGAGTTCGAGCAGAGCCGCATCGATCGCACACATCAGGCAGATTGAGGATAGCGGGCTGTTGGCCCAGACATGATCGCGCCAGCCCTTAAAGAAGCGGCTCATTCGACGGAATGACGGGCCGTGGCGATCAACTCGGTTTTCAACCCAGTCATGAAGCTGTTTGGGATCCGATTGAACCCATTCTCCGCTGCGCTGGGCCAGCATCACGCGGTCGCTCGGAATCGCAGGAATGCTGTCGAAAGTGAGTTTGCGCGCGCTCAAGGTGGCTTCCTCAATGGCTGCCTTCATGACTCTGAACCGCTCTTCTGGAACGGAGTAGATCGGGATGTCGATATGCGCGCCGCGCCAGAGCCTGATCCGCACGCACGTGTCCTTGCTGGAGTCGAGCGACCATCCGTTTGCCCGACAAACTTGGCGAAGCACTTCTTCAACGAAGGTAAACAGGGCGCCGGCCGCTAGCGCGGGGTGATTGTCGCTCAAAAAAAGGACCGGAACGTACATGCCATCATCAAGATCGATCTCCTGCGAAGCCGGCTGCGCTGGAGCATTCAACGTCTTGTACGCGAAGCTGCCTTGCGTCATGAACTTGACCTTCACATTGTCCTGAATGCGATTGGCAGTCTCGATCAGATAATCACGCCGCCAAAAGCTTTTGTCTGATTCGAGGCGATGCGTTGCATTGCGAAGGGCCGTGCGGATGGTTTGACGGGCATTTAAGAGGCGCTGCCGCTCGTTATCTTCGATCTCGAGGCTTGCAAGATAGCTCGGGTTCTTTTGAAGCCTGACAAACAGGGCATGCGCGTTAGCTAAAGTCATGGCGGGACTCCTAATTCAATCGGCCCTTTCCTACACAGATGCGACAGGTTACAGCGAAATCAAGAGGCGAACAAACAATGTACAGAATTTTCCCGGTGAAAGCGCTGATCTACGCTGCGGCCCTGCTGGCAGTGGGCGTTTTCCTGGCGATTGAACTCGCTACATCTGCATTTGATATCGAAGTCCGAAGGCTGGCCATACCAAGCATCGTTTGGGCAATCTGTGTTGCCCTTACATGGAACCCGATCTGGCGATGGGTTTGGGCGGTGAGTAAAAGGGTTAGTTGGTTGCCCGATCTTGGGCACCACGTGTTCCCGGATCTCAACGGCAAATGGGCCATGACGCTTCGCAGCAATTGGTCGCGTCAGATGCAGTTGCTTGATGCGGCCGCTGATCGACGACGCAGTTTCGACCCTCGAATTTGCGAAGCGGACGAGCTTGCCGAGTTGCTGCCTGTCTCACTGGTCGCCGAGATCGAACAATCGTGGTGGTCCATTAAGATCACAGTGACCAATCCGCGCGCCGATACACCAATTAAGGACTCGACAAGCTATATCGTCATGCCGCGCAAGCGTTCGGAAACTAAGCGACCCTCGCTTTGCTATTTCTATAAACAGCAAAACGACACCGATAACCAAGCGGATGATCTCAGTTTCGATGCAGCAGCCTGCTTGTTCTACGACCATGAGCAGGATCAGCTTGAGGGAACATTCTGGACAGCGCGGCAATGGCGACGCGCAATCAACACTGCTGGAACACTCACACTCGATCGTCATCCAAATCAAACGCCTTAGGTACGCGCGGTCGAAGCGTAGAAGTCATTGAGATTCACTCGGGCTAAAGGCTATCTACTGAACTCTCCGCTGTTGAATTGCCAAGAAAGAAGGCGAAACTCTTTAGCGAGTCATCACAATCGTAGCTTAGAAACCCCACTTCGGGGCGACCACCTGCGTCCGACCACCTATGCGAATGTCCGCTATTCGGAGCTAAATTTTCGGGTGGCTCATTCTTCGATCGGGGCGCGTTGCTGACACTGGCGACGATCGTCATAAACGGTAGCTATTAGTCAATTCGATCTCCAAAGGAGACTAACCGGAGCGCCCGGCATTTCTGCCGTTCGCCGATGATCATTTCGACTTCTGCTCTCGCGAACATGCCAGAATCGTGGAGTGACCGAGAAGTGGATTTCACAACCACTCAGATCCCGAAATCCAGCGACTTGCTCTTGCTCCGGGTCAGTTCCTTGTCTGCCTTGTTGGCTTCTTCCGAGTTGGGTTGATCGACTGCACTGCCCTTCTCGGCCGCCGACTTCAGCCGCGCCGTAACCTCGATTGCCGATGCTTTCTCGCCTCTGTTGCGCGCGATGGCTACTCCCAGCTTGTCCGAGCTGTCCACGACCATTGTCAGGTGATCGCGCAGCCGGGTCACAGTGACAAGGAAGGTCTGCTGGTTCGAAAGGTTTCGCTCGCGGCTGTCCATAACCGCGATGCCGCGATCCGATGTCAGACCCTGGGCCATATGGGCATTTAGGGCATAGGCGAGATCGATCCGCTTCAGCATCGCATCGCCCTTCGCCAACACGACCTGTTCGCCTTTCGATGTCTCGACAGTGACCTTGCCCCCTTCAATCGCAATTACCGAAGCCTGGTCGGCGTTGAAGAGCCCGCGACGATGATCGTTCCTCGTCCAGCGGATCCTGTCGCCTTCATGGATTTCCAGTTTGCGCGGCTCGAGCAGTGCAAGGTGCTCCCCGCCCTTGCCTGACCTGATCCGCGCCGGATCGAACCGAAACCGCTTGCCTCGCGCGTTTTCTACCTCGACAAACTTGCCCAGGCGATCCGTTCCGCGGACGCGGTAGTCGCCGGGCGCAAGGCCGAGCGCCAGTTCCTTCTTCGCCACTTCGAGAACTCTGCCCCGCTGGTAGACCGAGAGATGACGCAGTTCCTCACGTGTCGTATTGACGCGGTCGAGAACCTCCAGCCTGATCTTGCCGGGACCGATCTCGCCGTTGGCAACCAGCCCCTGCTGCACAGCCTCGTTGACCGCCGAGCGGATGCGGCGGCCCGAGGCAT
>JAKFWB010000467.1 GCA_021732945.1 Porphyrobacter sp. | reverse complement strand
GACGGGCTTCCGCTTTGCCATCCCCGACGGCGTGCCGCTGTATGAAGGCGATATTGCCGATGGTGATCTGCTGGCCACGATTATCGCCGAGCAGGGAGTGGCCGCGATCATGCATTTTGCAGGATCGGTGGTGGTGCCTGAAAGCGTCGCCGATCCGCTGAAATACTACCACAACAACACCGCCAAAAGCCGGGCGCTGATCGAATCGGCGGTAAAGGGCGGCGTCGACCACTTCATCTTCTCGTCGACCGCCGCAACCTATGGCATCCCGGACGTAGCAGCGGTGAATGAGGACACGCACCAGCGCCCGATCAATCCCTATGGCTGGTCCAAGCTGATGACCGAACAGATGCTGGCCGATGTCGCCGCCGCGCATCCGATGAATTGTGGCGTGCTGCGATACTTCAATGTCGCGGGCGCCGATCCACAAGCGCGCACCGGCCAATCGACCGCCGGCGCGACCCATCTGATCAAAGTGGCGATCGAAGCGGCGCTGGGCCTGCGCGAATCGATCAGCGTATTCGGCACCGACTTCGCCACGGCGGATGGTACCGGCGTGCGCGATTACATCCATGTCAGCGATTTGGCGGCAGCGCATGTGTTGACGCTGGAGGCGCTGATGGCCGATCCTGCACGCTCGCTGACGATGAACTGCGGTTATGGCCGGGGCTTTTCGGTGACCGAGGTGCTGGATGCGGTCGACCGGGTGACGAATCGCAAGCTCGTCCGCCGCATCGAAGGCCGCCGCGCGGGCGATCCCGATTCGCTGATTTCCGATCCTGCGCGGCTCAAGCAAACGCTGGGCTGGCAGCCGCAGCATGCCGACCTCGACACAATCATCGCCCATGCATTGGCGTGGGATCGCAAATTGACCGAATTGCGTGGCTGATGCGAACAGACTCGCATTGACGCAAGGGGGCGGTGTCGCTATCGGCACGCTTCAATTTCCGCGCGTCGGGCCTGATCCGGCGCGCTTCTCTTTTGGAAGCCGAGACCCATGAAGATCGTCAACAGCCTCAAGTCGCTGAAGGGCCGTCACCGCGATAACCGCGTGATCCGTCGTCGCGGCCGCACCTATGTCATCAACAAGACCGACCGTCGTTTCAAGGCCCGCCAGGGTTAATTGATTCGCGGTGCGGTTGCCGGATTGGCAGCCGAAGTGATCAGCGGCCCGCCTCCTTACCGGAGCGCGGGCCGCAAGCGTTTGGGGAACGAGCGACGTGCAAGATGCAGCCAAAGAGCGGGCGGTGGTATTCGATGTTGGGCGGGTGCTGTTTCAGTGGCAGCTGAGCGCACTGTTCGAAAAGCTGATCGATGATCCGCAGGAACTGGCATGGTTCTTGGAAAACGTCGTGACCGAGGAATGGCATTTCGAACATGATCGCGGCCGGGCGCTGGCGGACATGGTGCCCGAACGGATCGCGCTTTACCCGCAATATGAAAGCCACATCCGCGCCTATGCGGCGCGCTTCAACGAGACGGTGCCGGGGCCGGTCGAGGGCGCGCACGCGCTGGTCGAACGGCTTGCAGCAGCAGGCGTGCCCTTGTTCTGCCTGACCAACTTCGGCGATGAATTCTGGCAGTTGTTCCGCCCCACGCAGCCGATCTTCGATCACTTCGATGATATCATCGTGTCGGGGGTCGAGAAGGTCGCCAAGCCCGATCCGCGCATCTACGAAATCGTCGAAGCGCGCAGTGGACGGAGCGGTGGGGCGCTGTTCTTCACAGATGACAACCCCGCCAATATCGCCGCCGCCAAGGC
The DNA here is from genome assembly GCA_021732945.1 of Porphyrobacter sp. Classification (GTDB taxonomy): domain Bacteria; phylum Pseudomonadota; class Alphaproteobacteria; order Sphingomonadales; family Sphingomonadaceae; genus Erythrobacter. The sequence continues at coordinate 2,978 of JAKFWB010000467.1, read as the reverse complement.
GCGCGGCTGGAATGCTCATTTGTTTACCGACGCGGCGGGGCTTGAGGCGGCGTTGGTAGAGGCGGCGCTGCTCTAGACGGAACGATGACGGATGCGCTGGCTCGGACCTTCAGGGTCCGCAAGCTCGACCGCGCGCCCGCAGGTGCTCAAGCCTGAAAGGCTTGAAACAGCACCGAGGACGAACCCGCGGAGGCGGGTTCGCAATACGAAAAATGAAGCCCCCGGTGCCGGGGCACTGAGGGCTTTAACGCTCTGCCCGGCTGGAGAGGTGCCGGTCAGAGTGGGGACTTTGTCAGGCTGTGATCAGCCGTTGCACTTCGCCAGTTCTTCTGCCGCCAGTTCCTGGCCGTTCACCGTGAAGGTGGCGACTTCGCCGAATTTGCGTTGCAGGCCGCGGCACACGCGCAGCGGACGGGCCGAGGTCTTGTTGGCGACGCAGATTGCATCTTTGCAGGCCCATGCCACGCCATCGGCAACCGCACGATTTTCCGAAGCGGGCGCCGAAAGGGTGGCGCTGTAATAGGCATTGCCTGCCGCTTGGGCAGGCGTGCTGGTGGCGATGCCGAAGCTGATGCCGGTGTAAAGCAGAGCCGTGGCGAGGATGGCGAATTTGCCGGTGCTGGGGAGGGAGAGGGTCATCCGAGGATCCTTTGCGTTTTGTGTCGAGGGATGGGTTGCCCCCACCCGTTTATGTTTTCATTCTGCAACGCAACATTTCGATTCGAAACAAGTTGCTATTAGCTACCTATACACCTAAGTTGCGAGTTGCAACCGAAAACTGAAAAATTTTGTTACCCGGGCAAAAGCGGTTACAATCGTACCCCATCCGGGAAGGGACACATGAATGGGTGACTTGAGAGAACCGCTGCGCGACCTGATTGAATGCGGTCTGCCGCAAGCGTTGGAGGTGATGGGTGAACGCTGGTCGTTCATGATTTTGCGCGCCAGTTTCAACGGCCTCAAGCATTTTGAAGAGTTTCTGAGTGAGCTGGGCATCGCCCGCAACATCCTCTCGAATCGCCTCGCCAAGCTGGTTGAGCATGGCATCTTGAAGCGCGAACCTTGCGCCGATGATCGCCGCAAGATCGAATATCGCCTGACCGAAAAGGGCTTTGATCTGCTGCCCGCCATGCTGGCGCTGCGCCAATGGGGCCAGAAATATGGCGGCGAATTCGTGGTTGAGGACCCTGTGTTGGTGGACGAGCGTGACCGCTTGCCGATCGGCCCTGTGTCGATCCTCGCGCATGACGGGCGCATTCTTGGCGCGCATGATCTGTGGCTGACCCGGCCCGCCAACCTTGGCAAGCGCGCCGATGGTTCGATCGCGACGGCGGGTGCTGGCCTAGGAAAGGGCGATGTGGTCGATCTTGCCGCCGCCAAGGCCGCTGCCCGGTAAGATCCGTCTGATAATCGGTCGATAGCTGCGCAAAGGCGGGTGCCCCCGCGCCGTGGCTTGGGCTAGGGCCGCTGGCATGGAACTGGCCCCCGCCCCCGATCTGCACGAAATCCTGCGACGGACCTTTGGCTTTTCGGGGTTTCGCGGGCAGCAGGAGGCGGTGATTGCGCGGGTCATGCGCGGGCAGCACGCCCTTGCGCTGATGCCGACCGGCGCTGGCAAAAGCCTGTGCTACCAGATCCCGGCACTCGCTCGGGAAGGCACCGCCATCGTCATCTCACCGCTGATCGCGCTGATGCATGACCAGATCCGATCAGCTCAGGCAGCGGGTATTCGCGCCGCTTCGATGACCTCGGCAGACAGCGACAATGCCGCGACCGCAGACGCCTTTCGCAATGGCGATCTCGATCTGCTGTATGTGGCCCCCGAACGCGCTTCGACCCCCGGCTTTCAGGCCTTGCTCGAACGCGCGCCCATCGCGCTGTTTGCCATCGACGAGGCGCATTGCGTATCCGAATGGGGGCACGATTTCCGCCCCGATTACCGCATGCTGCGCCCGGTGCTTGATCGCTTTGCGCAGGTGCCGCGCCTTGCGCTCACCGCGACGGCTGATCAGACCACGCGCACCGATATCCTGCGGCAGCTTGGCATTCCTGAAGACGGGATGATCATCGCCGGGTTTGACCGGCCTAATATTCACTACAGCATCACCGCGCGCGAAAATGGCGCGCGTCAGATCAACGACCTGCTGGCGCGGCTGCCGGGTGCGGGGATCGTCTACGCGCCGAGCCGGAAAGCCACCGAAGACATCGCCGCGCAAATCGCCCGCTCCGGGCGCGAGGCGGCGTTTTACCATGCGGGGCTGGAACCTGATCGGCGCGCGGCGGTGCAGGCCGCCTTCGTCGCTTCGGAGACCATGGTCATGGTCGCCACCATCGCTTTCGGGATGGGGATCGACAAGCCCGATGTCCGCTTCGTGATCCATGCTGGCCTGCCCAAATCGATCGAGGCCTATTATCAGGAAACCGGCCGCGCGGGGCGTGATGGCGATCCCGCCGAGGCGCATCTGTTATGGGGCGTGAGTGACTTCTCGCGCGCCCGCCAATGGCTTGCCGATGTCGAGCCGGAGCGGCTGGCAGGCGAACAGATGCGCCTCAATACTCTCGCTGCACTGGTCGAAACCCCCGCATGCCGCCGCGCGATCCTGCTCCGGCATTTCGGCGAGCATCCGCCCGAAACCTGCGGCAATTGCGACAATTGCGCCAATCCGCCGCAGGTGGTCGACACGACCGAGCTAGCGCAAAAACTGCTTTCTGCGGTGTACCGCACCGGGCAGAGCTTTGGCGTCGGCCATATCGAAAAAGTGCTGACCGGGCAGATCGACGAACGGATCACGGCGCGCGGCGATGACAAGCTGTCGGTGTTCGGGATCGTCGGCGCGAGTGAGGCGCGGTTGCTGCGCCCGCTCGTCCGCACGCTGGTGGCGCGCGGGATGCTGGCGGCGACCGAGCATGGCGGACTGATGCTGGGGCCAGATGCGCGCGCCGTGCTGAAGGGCGAAGCGGCCATCGCCATTGCCGAG
>JAKFWB010000071.1 GCA_021732945.1 Porphyrobacter sp. | reverse complement strand
CATGGGTGCCGACCAATATCTCGATTGAGCCATCCATCAACCCCATCAGGATGCTCTCACGCTCCCGACCCTTGGCCCGGCCCGTCAGCAGGGCGATCTCCACCCCCGTCGGCCCCAGCATTTTGCGCAAGGTTTCATAATGTTGCCGGGCGAGGATTTCCGTGGGAGCCAGCAGCGCCGCCTGCTTGCCCGCCTCCACCGCGATCAGCATGGCGTTGAGCGCCACCACCGTCTTGCCCGCGCCGACATCGCCTTGCAGCAGCCGCAACATCGGCGCTTCCTGCACCATATCGCCTTCGATCTCGGCAATCGAGCGGGTCTGCGCGCCAGTTAGCGCAAAGGGCAGATGCAGCTTGGTCCGGAGGCTGCCATCGCCAATCAGCGCCATCCCCTTGCGCCGCCGCCCCTCGGCCTTGACCAGCAGCAGCGCGAGGCTGTTGGCCAGCAATTCGTCATAGGCGAGCCGATCGCGCGCCTTTTCGTCGGTGGTCTGATGGGCAAGCGCCAAGGCATCGCGCCACCCGGGCCATCCGGCATGGGCGAATTGGCTGGGTTCGATCCATTCGGACAGTTCCGGCAACCGAGCCAGCGCCTGCTCCACCAGCCCGGCCACCTTGGGCTGCGTCAGCCCCTCGGATAGGCGATAGACCGGCTCCGACAGTCGCCCCATGTTTGCCGCGCTTTCGACCTCGATATGATCGGGATGCACGATCTGGAGCATGTCGCCATACCGGTCGAGCCGCCCGGCGATCCAGCGCTTTTCCCCCACAGGGAGCAGCTTTTTGGCAGAATAGGCCGCTTTCCCGAACCAACTGAGCGCGCAGATATTGCCCACCGCATCCTGCGCCAGCACCCGGTACGGCCCGCGGCTGCCTGCCCGCGGGGCGCGATGTTCCACTGGGGTGAGCGCAATGATCACCTGCTCGCCCTCGCTTCCGGCATCCAGATCGGCGATGGCATGGCGGCTGACGAAGCGTTCCGGCAGGTGATAGGCGACATCCTTGACCCGCGTCAGGCCAAGCTTTTCGAGCGGCTTCATCACCTTTGGCCCGACGCCTTCAAGCGTCTGGACTTCGGCAAACAGCGGATTGAGAGCCTCGGGGCGCATGAATGAACCGCTATCATTCATTCTTCGTCATTGCGAGGAGCCGAAGGCGACGCGGCAATCAATGTTCCACTGTCACGTTCATTCGCGCCTTTCGATCATGGATTGCCACGCCTTCGGCTCGCAATGACGAGTTGAAGGCGGTGCGATGCGTCGCTAGGTGGTGCGCATGACCGACATGCCCAATTTCGAACAGCGTCTCGCCAGAGCTAAGTTCCGCGCGTGGCACCGCGGCACGCGCGAGGCCGATTACATGATCGGCGGTTATTATGATCGCTATCACGCCGCTTGGGGTGAGGCTGAACTGGTGTGGTTTGAAGCATTGCTCGACGATGATGATGTCGATGTGATGGCCTGGGCCTTGGGCTCCCAGCCCGCGCCTAACCATCTGGCGGGCGACCTTCTGTCCACCATGCAAAAGCTCGATTACGTCGATATTCCGCGCTAGGACCAAGTATCGGCGTGCGTGGTTCGACAGGCTCACCACGAGCGGATAAAGGCGCTACTACTCGCTCGCCCTGAGCCTGTCGAAGGGCGCTGACCGGCCCCTCATCTGAACGCGAAGACACCAATGCCCGACCTTTCTCGCATCCTTGCGGCTCGTGAACCGCTGACCCTCGCCTCGCTCCCGCGTGGTAGCCTGCCGTTGGTGCTCGCCGATCTGGCACGGGCGGCAAAACGTCGGGCAGTCTTCATCGCGCCCGACGATGCGGCGATGCGGGCGGCGATGGAAGCGGCGCAGTTCTTCGCGCCTGAAATTGAGGTCTTCGCCTTCCCCGCATGGGATTGCCTGCCATACGACCGGGCCAGCCCCGCGCTGTCGATCAGCGCCGAGCGCCTCGCCGCGCTGCACAAGTTGCAGCAACCGGGCACCATGCAGCAATTGCTGGTCACCACAGTCAACGCGGTGCTGCAACGCGTGCTCACTCCGTTCCGCGTACGTGAAAGCGTGCGCGAGTTCAAGGTGGGCACGAATATCGGCCACGCCAGCCTGGCGGCGTTGCTGTCCCGGCAGGGCTATAGCCGCACCGATACGGTGATCGACCACGGCGAATTCGCGGTGCGCGGGTCGATCGTTGATATCTTCCCATCCAGCCTCGATGCCGGTCTGCGGCTCGATTTCTTCGGGGACGAACTGGAAAGCCTGCGGCTGTTCGATCCCGCCACGCAGCTGACCGTGGAGCGAGTGGATTCTCACCTGCTGCTCCCCGCCTCCGAGGCGCTGCTGGACGAGGACAGCATCAAGCGATTCCGGGGCCGGTATCGCGAGCTGTTCGGCGCAAACGCCACGCAAGACCCGCTCTACGAGGCCGTGTCCGACGGGCGGCGGCTCGCCGGGATGGAACATTGGCTGCCGCTGTTTGAGGACAAGCTTGCGACTTTGTTCGACCACCTCGGCAAGGATGATGTCGTGCTGATCGATCAGGGCGCAGTCGGCGCGGCTGAGGAGCGGCTGACCGACATCAGCGATTACCACGATCAGCGCAGCCGGATCGCGGGCGAGAAAAAGGGCAGTTACCGCCCGCTTGGCGCAGACGCGCTCTATCTCACCCGCGCCGAGTTTGACGCGGGTCTCGCTGCGATGCCCGCCCACCGTGCCAGCGGCTTTGTGGCCGAGAGCGGCACCAAAGTGCTCGACTTCGGGTTCCGGTCCGCTCGTGACTTTTCGCCGGAACGCGGTCGCGGAGAGAATGTCTACGAAGCCGCCGCCGCGCATTTGAAGGCCGTGGCCAAGGCAGGGCGCAAGCCGGTGTTCGCAGCCTATTCGAATGGCAGCGCTCGGCGGATTGCATCGATACTGGAAGAAGCCGGAGCACCCACCGCACTCGCCAATAATTGGCAGCAGGCTCTGGGCCTCGCCGCCAAGAGCAAGGCCGCTGTCGTCGTCCTGCCGCTCGAAACCGGGTTTGCCAGCGATACGATTGACCTGATCACAGAAGCCGATGTGCTCGGCGACCGGCTGGTGCGACGCAAGAAGAAGCGGCGCGATTCCGACGCCTTCCTTGCCGAACTTCAGGCGCTCTCGCGCGGCGATCTGGTCGTGCATATCGAGCACGGGATCGGGCGTTACCTCGGGCTTGAGCCGATCCCGGTCGGCAAGAGCCAGCACGATTGCGTCGCCTTGGAATATGCTGGCGGGGACAAGCTGTTCATCCCGGTCGAAAACATCGACGTCCTTTCGCGCTACGGCTCGTCGGAACAGGCGGTCCCGCTTGACCGTTTGGGCGGCGAAGCATGGCAGCGCCGCCGCGCCAAGCTCAAGGAACGCATAACTGCCATCGCTGGCGAGCTGATGCAGGTCGCCGCCGCCCGCGCGCTACGGCAGGCGACGGTGCTGGCGAGCGATCCCGCCAGCCTCAACAAATTCGTTGACCGCTTCCCGTGGTCCGAAACCGAGGATCAGGAACGCGCGATTGCCGACGTGCTCGGCGATCTGGAAAGCGGGCGCCCGATGGACCGGCTGGTGTGCGGCGATGTCGGCTTTGGCAAGACCGAGGTCGCGCTGCGTGCGGCGTTCGTCGCGGCGATGGCCGGGCAGCAAGTCGCGATTGTGGCCCCCACCACCCTGCTCGCCCGCCAACATTACCAGAACTTTGCCGAGCGGTTTGCGGGCTTCCCCTTGCTGGTCGGGCGGTTGTCGCGCCTTGTGACGTCGAAGGAAGCCACTGAGACCCGCGAAGGTCTCGCAAACGGGCAGGTTGATCTTGTGGTCGGCACCCACGCGATCCTGTCGAAGTCGACCCGGTTCAAAAACCTTGGCCTTGTCATCGTCGACGAGGAGCAGCGGTTCGGCGTCACCCACAAGGAGAAGCTGAAGCAGCTGCGCGCTGACGTCCACGTCCTCACGCTCACCGCCACACCGATCCCGCGCACGTTGCAGATGGCGATGAGCGGCCTGCGCGAACTCTCCACCATCCAGACCCCGCCGGTCGACCGGCTGGCGGTGCGCACCTATGTGATGGAATGGGACGACATGGTGATGCGCGAGGCCCTGCTGCGCGAACATCACCGCGGCGGGCAGAGTTTTATCGTCGTGCCGCGCATTTCCGACATGGCCGATGTCGAAGAATGGTTGCGCGAACATGTGCCCGAGATCAAATCGGTCTCCGCCCACGGCCAGATGTCGCCCAGCGAGGTCGAGGAGCGGATGGGGGCTTTCTATGATCGCAAGTATGACGTGCTGCTATCGACCACGATCGTCGAAAGCGGGCTCGATATTCCGAGCGCCAACACCATTATCATTCACCGCGCTGATCGGTTCGGCTTGGCGCAGCTCTATCAGCTGCGCGGCCGCGTCGGACGGGCTAAGCTGCGGGCCTATGCCTATCTGACCCATCAGACCGGTGTCGCGCTGTCAGAAGTCGCGCAGAAACGGCTGAAGGTGCTTGGTGACCTCGACAGCCTTGGTGCGGGTTTCCAGCTCGCCAGCCACGATCTCGACATTCGCGGCGCGGGCAATCTGCTGGGCGATGAGCAATCGGGCCATATCCGCGAGGTCGGCTTCGAGCTGTATCAGGCGATGCTTGAAGAGGCGATCCTCGCCGCCAAGGCGGGCGAAATGGGGCTGGAGGCTGCTCGCGACAAGGTCACCCCGCAGATCACCGTCGATGCGCCGATCATGATCCCCGAAGAATACGTGCCAGAC
>JAKFWB010000561.1 GCA_021732945.1 Porphyrobacter sp. | reverse complement strand
AAGCCCGCCGCGAGGCCGAGGAAGCCGCCGCCGCCGAAGCCGCGCGTATCGCTGCCGAGGCTGAAGCTGCCGAAGCCGCTATCCGCGCCGCTGCTGAGGCCGCTGCCGCCGAACAAGCCCGGCTCGAAGCCGAATTGCTGGCCCGCGCAACCGTAGATGTCGCCGCCAGCGTCAAGCGTCTGATCCGCGAAACCGGCCCCATCCCCCTCTCGCAGTACATGGGTGAGAGCAACGCGCGTTATTACGCCAGCCGTGATCCGCTGGGCGAGCAGGGCGATTTCATCACCGCCCCCGAAGTCACTCAGGTGTTTGGCGAGCTGATCGGGGTGTGGTTCGCTGATCTCTGGTCAAAGATGACCCGGCGCAAATATATTCACTTCGTCGAACTTGGCCCCGGGCGCGGCACCCTTGCCAAGGACGCGCTGCGCGCTGCGGCGAAGCAGGGCCTGGAGCCGCAGATCCACTTTGTCGAGACTTCGGCGACCCTGCGCGCGATCCAGCGCGAGGCCTTTCCCGATTGCATCCACCACCACGACATTTCGACCCTGCCTGACGATGCCCCGCTGCTGATTATCGCCAATGAATTCTTCGATGCACTGCCGGTGCAACATCTGGTCCGCTCGACCGACGCGTGGTTCTCGCGCTTGGTCGGGCTGGAGGACGATGCCTTCACCTTCGTGACGGGCAGGGAGCAGATGGATCACCTCGTCCCGCCGAGCTGGGTCACGGCTTCGCAGGGGACGATGATCGAGACCAGCCCGGCGGCGGTCGCGTTGATGGCCGAGATCGCGCGGCGGTTGAAGGAGCAGGGCGGGGCGGCGCTGATCATCGATTATGGGCACGAGGAGCTACGCTCGGGTTCGACCCTTCAGGCACTCAAGTCGCACCAGAAGGTCGATATCTTCGCTCATCCCGGTGAGGCCGACCTTACCGCGCATGTCGATTTCGAGCTGCTCCAGCAGGTTGCCGCCGATCACGGTGCGGATGTGATGGGGCTGCAATCTCAGGGCGAGTGGCTGATCCAGATGGGTATTGACACCCGCATGGAGATGCTCCGTCGCCGGTCCCCCTATGAAAAGGACAAATTCCAGCGCCAGCGCGACCGGCTGGTCAAGGAAAGTGAAATGGGCAGCTTGTTCAAGGTGCTCGGCCTTTGCGGGCGGCGCTGGCCATTTGGTGCGGGTTTCGATTGAACGTAACCCAGCGCAGGGATCTGACGTATGATGGGCGAGTGCCACAGGAGATTCGCCCCATGATCATCCGCCGCCTTGCCCTTACCGCCGCGCTGCTTGCTGCGACGCCCGCCTTCGCTTCGGAGCCTGTAACAGGGCGCTGGGTCACGGAGGAAAAGGACGCAGTGGTCGCGATTGCCCCGTGCGGCAAGGCGATGTGCGGCGCGGTGGATCGCTTTCTTGTCCCCCCGCCGCAAGGGCTGGATCAGCGCGATATCAACAATCCCGATGCCAAGCTGCGCAATCGCAAGCTGCTGGGCATGGAGATCCTGACCAGCTTTGTCGCGGATGGCAAGGTGTGGCGCGGGCGGATCTACGATCCGAAAAGCGGTAAAAGCTACCGTTCGATTATTCGCCGCAAGGGCCCAAACGTGCTGGAAGTGAAGGGCTGCATCGGCCCGTTCTGCCAGACGCAGGAGTGGCGCAAAGCGTCTTGATGGTGGCACGCCCTCCGGCGTGCCATATCATCGCTCACACGACCTGAAGGTCGCATCGCTGCGGGCGCGTGCTTTTTGTTGGCCTATCGCTTCGCTGCTTGAGGCCTTCCGCCCTTGCGGTCGCTTTGCGACCGTTAGTTTCCCGCCCCCAACCCCTCCCGCAAGCGGGAGGGGAGCGAGACTTGGCGGCTCTGCCGCCTAGTTGCAGCGGGGTGGGCGTTCGCTACCTCCTAAAGCTCCACCTTCTTCGCCAGTTCCGTCGCTGCCTGTTTCGGGGTAAGCTTCTTCTCATCCTCCCGATCAACCGCGAGGTTGGCCTCGCGCATCGCCTCAACGCTGATCGCACCGATCAGTGGCTCCAACGCCTTGGCGACTCCGGCATCATCGGCAATCCGGGGAGAGAGCAACAAGATCGCATCATAGCTTGGCAGCGCGCCCTTGGGGTCGGCCAGCACCACCAGCTTGTCCGCCGCGATCCGCCCGTCCGAGGTATAGGCGCTGATCACGTCCGCTTCACCCGATTGCAGGGCGTTGTACATGAAGGTCGGCGCGAAATTGCGGCTCTTGGCAAACCGCAACCCATAGGCATCGCGCACCGCGACCCATTCGGGCCGCTCGAAGAATTCGGGATCGCCGCCCACGGTCAGCTGCGGTGCTTGCCCCACCAGATCGGTGAGCGAGGCAACGCCCAGCGCCCGCGCCCGGTCGCCGCGCATGGCGAAGGCATAGGCATTCTCGAAGCCGAGCCGCCCCAGCACCTTCACCCCATTTTCGCGCTGCTCCCAATCCGCGATGGTCTGATACATCGCCTCGCGCCCGGGGTTGTCGCTGCGCTTCAGGTAGTTGGACCAGATCGTGCCGGTGTAATCGACCGCAATGTCGATGCTGGACGAAGCAACCGCCGAATGCACCACCGCGCTGCCCAGCCCATCGCGATACTCGACCGCGTAGCCCGCCGCCTCCAGCCGCGATCCGATCAATTGCGCGAGGATATATTGCTCCGAGAATTGCTTGGCGGCGATCACGATGCGGCGCTCATCGCTGCCGGTGCTCTGCGCCCACAGCGCGGCGCATATGCCGAGCGCCACCACCGTCATCCCGCCAAAGGTCATCCAGCGGGAGCGTTTGGCGAGACCCACCTCGATCACCCACAACAGGTTATCCGCCGCCAGTGCCAGCGCCGCGCTCGCCAGACACCCCGCCAGCACCAGCGCCCAGTTCTGGGTTTGGAGGCCAGCAAAGATCGGATCGCCGAGGCTCGGCTGACCGATGGTGGTTGCGAGCGTGGCCGCGCCGATGGTCCAGACGCTCGCGGTGCGAATCCCGGCCATGATGAAGGGCGCGGACAAAGGCGCTTCGACCAGCGTCAGCTTCTGCCACTTGGTCATGCCGACACCGTCAGCCGCCTCGAGGATTTCAGGATCGAGATTGGCCTGCGCGGTCACCGCGTTGCGCAGGATCGGAAGCAACGCATAGAGCGTCAGCGCCATCAGCGCGGGCAGGAACCCCAGCGTCGGCAACCCTTCGCCGAACACGGTCCGCAAGGACAGCAGCAGCGGGAAGAACAGCGCCAGCAGTGCGAGCGCAGGAATGGTCTGCACAAGACTGGCAAGGCTCAAGGCGAGGCGCGAGACGATGGCTGAACGGCCGGCCCACACCGCCATCGGCAAAGCGATCAGCATGGCAAGGCCGATCGCGCTGGCCGACAACACCACATGCGCGGCCAGCTTGTCGCCGAGCCCGGGGAGAATTTCCCAGATGTCGCCCATCAGCGCAGGCCCTCCATCGCGGCGAGCCGTTCGGCCTGTTCGCGCGGCACGGCGACCAGCGCCTGCGCTTCGGCCCCGCCAGCGCCCGCCAGCAATTCGCGCGGGGTGGCATCGGCGACCAACAGGCCCTTGCCCATCACCAGCACGCGGTCGGCCAGCAGCAACGCCTCGGCCATGTCGTGCGTCACCATCACCGTGGTCAGGCCAAGCGTCACGTGCAGTTCGCGCACCTTGTGGCCCAGCGCTGCACGGGTGATCGGATCGAGCGCGCCGAAGGGCTCGTCCATGATCAGCAGCTCCGGCTCCCCCGCCAGCGCGCGCGCCACGCCGACCCGCTGACGCTGCCCGCCGCTGAGTTCATCGGGCATCCGCGTCGCCATCGCCGGATCAAGCTCAACCAGCGCCAGCAGTTCGGCAATGCGTTCGGGTGCGAGTTTCTCGCCGGTGAGGCGCGGGCCGATGGCGATATTTTCTGCGACGCTGAAATGCGGGAACAGCCCGATGCCTTGGAATACATAGCCGACCCGGCGGCGCAGACGGGCGGGTTTCAGCGTGCTGACATCCTCACTGGCAAACAACACCCGGCCTTCGGTTGGTTCAACCAGCGTGTTGACGGTCTTGAGCAAGGTCGATTTGCCCGACCCCGACGATCCGACCAGCGCGACAAAGCTGCCCGCCGCAATGCTGCAATCCACGCCGCCCACCGCCGTGACATCGCCGAAGCGGCAGATCACCCCGTCGAAGTGGAGCAAAGGCGGGGCGGTGGTCATTGCCCGGACGTTAGCGATGAACTTGCCGATGTGCCAGCCCACCCCTGCTTTGCGCAATTGGCCTTTGCACCGCTGCTTGCTATGCGGGTGCGCAGAACAATCATTGCTTGTGACGGAACGATTCATGCGCGCCACCCCCCACTTCGACTTCCAGCTCGGCGAGGCCGCCGAGATGATCCGTGACACCACCGCGCGCTTTGCTGACGAACAGATCGCGCCGCTGGCGGAACGCACCGACCGCGAAGACCGCTTCCCGCGCGAATTGTGGGAGCCGATGGGCGCGCTGGGCCTGCACGGCATCACGGTTGAGGAAGAATGGGGCGGGTTGGGCCTCGGCTATCTCGAACACGTGATTGCAGTGGAAGAAGTATCGCGCGCCAGCGCCAGCGTCGGCCTGTCTTACGGCGCGCATTCCAACCTCTGCCTCAACCAGATCCGCCGCTGGGGGAATGACGAGCAGAAGGCGAAATATCTCCCCGGATTGATTTCCGGCGAACACGTCGGTTCACTTGCCATGTCGGAAGTCGGCGCGGGCAGCGACGTGGTCTCGATGAAGCTGAAGGCCGACGCGGTGCAGGGC
>JAKFWB010000486.1 GCA_021732945.1 Porphyrobacter sp. | reverse complement strand
GCAGCAACCACCCGAACCCGCAAATCTTCCGATCGACATGTGCCCATGATCCACCTCCAACAACGGTGAATCACAATCCACAGGCCTTGGGAATCCCTCGATTCACAAATTCAATCCGATGCTCTAGAGTCAATAGCTCCTGACCCTAGAGCACTTTCCTACGATTCTGGATCGCCCTGATCGCGTCAGACAGCGGGCCTCCCTGACGCGACCCCTGCGGGGTGGGCCGATTTTGGCCCAGCGCCGCGTTGATCGCCAAAGGCCTCTGGGGTCATCATGCTTCAGCATGGCTCCCTCCTCTCTTCTTGCGCTGAGCCAAAATCAGCTCCGTCAGAGTGACCCGGAATGGTCGGAAAGTGCGCTAGCGCGCCGGTTCTTTGCGAGCTGGCAGGAGGGTTCGCAAGAATGCTTCGGCGCCTGTCAGTTCTTCGTGCACCTGGGCTTTTGGTGTCTCAAACAAAGCTATAGGGGTCCACGTCCACGCCCACTCTCACGCCGGGCGCGAATTGCACCCCCGCGATCCAGTCACGCAAAACCGCTTGCAGATTGGCGCGACGCTTGGCGTTGACGAGGAAGCGATAGCGATAGCGACCACGCAATAGAGCCAGCGGGGCGGGCGCTGGGCCGAGGATTTGCACATCCGCCAGCCGGGGACGCGCATCACCCAATCGCACCGCAGCCTGCCGGGCTTCCTTCTCATCCTCCGAAGACAGGATGATCGCCGCCCAGCGTCCGAAGGGCGGGGCGTTTGCGTCGCGGCGGGCTTCGGTTTCTGCGGCGTAGAAGCCGTCGCGGTCGCTGGTTGCCAGAGCGGCGATGACGGGCGCATCGGGGTGGCGGGTCTGGATCAGCACCTCGCCCGGCTTGGCCCCGCGCCCAGCACGACCCGCGACTTGCGCGATCTGGCTATAGGTGCGCTCGCCCGCGCGCAGATCGCCGCCTTCGAGGCCGAGGTCGGCGTCGACCACGCCCACCAGCGTCAGTTCGGGAAAGTGGAAGCCCTTGGTGACGAGCTGCGTGCCGATGATGATGTCGATGGCGCGGGCTTCCGCCATCGCGATGAACTCCGCCGCGCGATCGGGCGTGTTCAATGTGTCCGACGTTGCCACCACCACGCGGGCCTGCGGGAACAGATCGGCGACTTCGGCGGCGATCCGCTCCACCCCGGGGCCGCAAGCGACGAGACAATCGCTCTCGCCGCATTCAGGGCAGGCTTCGGGCACCCGCGTTTCGAACCCGCAATGGTGGCAGGCGAGCCGCGCCGAAAGGCGGTGCTCGACCAGCCAGGCGCTGCAAGAGGGGCATTTGAACCGGTGCCCACAATTGCGGCACAAGGTCAGCGGCGCGTAACCCCGGCGATTGAGAAACAGCAGCGATTGCTCACCCTTGTCCAGCCGGTCGCGCAAGGCGTCGATCAACGGCCCGGCGAGCCAGCGCTGGCTGCCGGGCTTTTCCTCGGTGAGGTTGATCAGCCGCACGCTCGGCAAGCTCGCCCCGCCAAAGCGACTGGGCAAGTCGAGTTTCTGATAAACGCCAATGTCCGCCATATGCAGGCTTTCCAGCGCCGGGGTGGCGCTCGCAAGGATCACCGGTACCGCCTCAAACCGCGCGCGCATCACCGAGACATCGCGGGCGTTGTAACGCACCCCGTCATCCTGCTTGAAGCTGATCTCATGCGCTTCATCGACGACGATCAGCCCGAGATTGGCATAAGGCAGGAACAGTGCAGACCGTGCACCGACGACCACCTGCGCCGATCCATCAGCAATCGCCCGCCACGCGCGCCGCCGCTCGGTTGATCGGAGCGATGAGTGCCACAGCACCGGCGCCGCGCCGAACCTTGCCGCGAACCGGGAGAGGAAATTCTCGGTCAGCGCAATTTCGGGCAGCAACACCAGCACCTGCCGCCCCATCCGCAGCGCCTGTGCCACGGGCTCGAAATAGGTTTCGGTCTTGCCCGACCCCGTCACCCCGTCGAGCAGGAAGGGGGCAAAGGCGCGTGCCTTTACCGCGTCGACCAACTTGCCCGCGACCTCGGCCTGAATGGGGGAGAGGTCGGGCTGGTCGAAATCGGGATCCGCAGGGGCATAGGTACGGTCGATATTGACCGTCACCGGCTCCAGCAGACCCGCGCCCGCCATTCCGCGCAAGACCCCTTCGGATACGCCCGCGATGCTCACCAGCTCTCGCATCGTGCCCTGTTCGCCTGCGAGTTTCTCCAACGCGGTCTTGCGCTGCGCGGTCAGCCGTCCGCTCGCCTCCGCGTCCGTCAGCCGGTATTCGGTCATGGTCGCCGGGCCGCCCAAGGCCCCGCCACTCGCCAGCGCCATTCGCGCCACACTGGCGAGCGGCGCGCAGTAATAATCCGCTGTCCATTCGATCAGCCGCCGCAGAGATTCAGGCAAGGGCGGGACCGACAGCACTTCGAGAATCGGGCGCAGCCGTTCAAACGCGATCTCATCGCCCGGCAGGCGCCCTTCGTCCCATACGATCCCGGTAACCTTGCGCGGGCCGAGCGGCGCAATCACCACCGTTCCCTCAGGCGCGCTCACTCCTTCGGGCAGCCAGTAATCCAGCGGGCCGAGCGCAGCGTTCAAAACTAATAGGCGGACACGGTTCATCTTGCCGCCATATGGGCACTGGCACTAGGCAGGGGCAAGCATGGAGACCCAAGAAATGACCGCAATTGCGCTTTCGACCCGAACCTTGGCCCCGACCCGCCGTTCCTTGCTCGCCGGAGCCGCTGGCGCGGGTGCGCTGTTGCTGCTGCCCGGATGCGCCACCACCGGCGGGTTCAGCCTGACTGAAGCGATCCGCCGCCTGCTGCTGCTGGCATCCGAAAACGCCTTTGCCCGCCTGACCGCGCCGGGCGGGTTCTGGGATGAGCAGGTCGCGCGCATCGGGCTGACTGACCTGCTCGGCACGCGCGGCGATGTGCTGTCGCGCATCCTCACCTCGGCGCTGGTCAAGGATCGGCTGGAGGAACGCTTTGCCACCTTCGCCATCGACGCGAGCTTCCGCGCCGCGCCAATTGTGACCGACGCGGTGGCAGTGATCGGGTTTGAAAACGCGATCGATCTGGTGCGCGGCGGGCCTTCTGCGGCAAGCAGCTTTCTGCGCGGCGAGCTCGGCTCGGCCTTGATCGATGCGATGGTGCCTGAGCTGGGCGAGGCGATCCGGTTGGCGGAAGATCCGCTGATCGGGCAAGCGCTCGGCGCGCTCACCGGGGTCAACATCAGCAATGTCGCCAGCCGCATCGGACGCGAGGTCGACAATGCCGTCTGGGGCGAAATCGCGCGCGAAGAAGCCGCGATCCGCGCCGATCCGGGCGCGACCCGCGATCCCTTGCTGATCGGGGTGTTCGGGCTGGGTCGCAGCATCTAGCGCCGCCCGGGTTTAGAACCGATAGGTCAGCACTGTTTGCACAATGTGGCTGGCGCGGTCAGGCCGGTCGCCGCGCGGGAATTGCAGATACCAGTAATTCGCACCGACTTCGATATGGGCGGTGGCCTTGTGGGCGACCCCGGTGAGCGCGCGCCATTGTTCAGTTGATGCGCCTTCATCGCTGTTGCGCGATTGCAGCAGACCGAGCCATTCAGCCCCCGCCGTCGCACGCCAACCATCGCCGAGTGGCTGGGTGTATTGGATGCGTTGACGCAGCCGCAGCTCGACCCGGTCGGCACCGTCGAAAAAGCGTTCCTCCAGCCTAGTGCGCGCTTCGAAGCGGCCTTTGGTAATGGTCACCTGCTGGTGTGGCCGCAATTCGGTATTGCCGCCCGACTCAAACACCGCTGCCCCGCCGCCGATCCGCACGCCCTTGGCAATGGTCTGTTCAATCGTGACGCGGTAAGTCTGCTGTTCATCCCCGCGCGCCTGTTCGCGCCAACGCTGCGAGACGTCCACCGTCAGGCGCGTGCCTTCCGCAATATCGCCGGTGACGTTCACGATCTGCCACAATTGCACATCTTCGTCCTGCGCCCATGCTATCGACGGTTGCCAAGCTGCGATGAGGGCGGCAAGCAGCATCGCAAAGTGCGTGGGCGATCGGATCATGCACGGCCCCCTAAGCCCGCCCTGTGGTGCTGGCTATCGCAATTTACCGGAGAGACCTTCATGAAATTCTTCGTCGACACCGCCGAGATCGAACCGATCCGCGAACTTGCCGCCACTGGCCTGCTGGACGGGGTGACGACCAATCCCTCGCTGATCGCCAAGTCGGGGCGGGATTTCATGGAGGTGACCAAGGAGATCTGCGGGATCGTCGATGGCCCGGTCAGCGCCGAGGTCGTCGCGCTGGATCACGCGACGATGATGAAAGAGGCCGAAGTGCTGCGCAAGATCGCGGACAATGTCTGCATCAAGGTGCCGCTGACGGTCGATGGCCTCAAGACCTGCAAGGCGCTGACGGGCGAAGGCACGATGGTCAATGTGACGCTGTGCTTCTCGGCCAATCAGGCGCTGCTCGCGGCCAAGGCGGGGGCCAGCTTCATTTCGCCTTTTGTGGGGCGGCATGACGATAACGGCTTCGACGGGATGGACCTGATCGAAGACATCCGCTTGATCTACGACAACTACAATTTCGCCACTGAAATCCTTGTCGCCTCGGTGCGCCATGTCACCCACGTGCTGCAAGCCGCCAAGATTGGCGCAGACGTGATGACCGCCCCGCCCAAGGTGATCCACGACCTTTTCAAGCACGTGCTGACCGACAAGGGCATCGAAGGCTTCATGGCCGATTGGGCCAAGACCGGGCAGAGCATCTTGTGAGCGGTAGCGCGCACATCCTCCCCTTCAGGGGAGGGGGACCGCGACCCGCAGGGTCGGGGT
>JAKFWB010000439.1 GCA_021732945.1 Porphyrobacter sp. | reverse complement strand
GCTGCAGGAAGCCCAGCCCCCACATCCGTGTCTGGCCAATTTCGAACCGGCAGGGCAGCGCGCTCGGCCCGGTGGCGACAAAGCATGGGCCGCGTACTTCGGTTGCGCCAATCGCTGCTAGCGGGCCGCCATTGCTGAAGAACCGGACATTGGCCCATTCCGGCTGAAGATAATCGGCCAGCGTCGCGCCAGCTTCATCAACGTCGACCGTCAGGTTGTAGAATGAGGTGAAGCAGCCTTCGAACTCGGGCGGCAGTTGGCGAAAGTCGACCTCCAGCCGATAGCCGACCTGATGCCCAGGGTGAACACCCCCGGCTGATTGCAACAATTCCCCCATGCCTTGCCCATAGCGCCAACTGTCGCGATTTTACAAGAGTTTTGGCGCTTTTTTACAAGCGCTAGAGGTAAGCGACGGGGACTAAAGCAAAAAGGCGAACCCCCGCAGGAACCCGCCTTGATGGTCTTTGCTGCTGCGAGCCGCCGAAAGCGGCAGGCAAACCTGACTCGCGTCAGGCTGGCAGAGCGGCCTTAGCCTGCGCGATCACGGCCTTGAAGGCGCCGCCTTCGTTCATGGCGAGATCGGCCATCGCCTTGCGATCGAGTTCGATCCCGGCGAGCTTGATCCCGTGCATGAACTGCGAATAGGTCAGCCCTTCCATGCGGACAGCCGCATTGATGCGCTGGATCCAAAGCCCGCGGAAGGTGCGCTTTTTGATCTTGCGGTCGCGGTAGGCATATTGCCCGGCCTTTTCGACCGCTTGGCGCGCAACGCGAATGGTGTTCTTGCGGCGGCCACGATAGCCCTTGGCCTGTTCGAGCAACCGCTTGTGCTTGGCGCGGGTGGTAACGCCGCGTTTGATGCGTGACATGTCAGTATATCCTTATTGTAAGATGGCGAGGCGCAAGGCCCGTCGCATCAATCCAGCCCGTAGGGCGCCCACTTCTTGATCGTCGGCGTATCATTGGCCGACAGGACCGAGGTGCCGCGGTTGGTGCGGATATACTTGGCATTGTGGCTGATCAGACGGTGACGCTTGCCAGCGACGCCGTGCTTGACCTTACCGGTGGCGGTGATTTTGAAGCGTTTCTTCACACCGCTCTTGGTTTTCAGCTTGGGCATTTTCATCTCCTAGGTGAGACACGTCGGAACCGGCCATGGCAGCCCTTGTCGCCAGGCTGGCTGATTGATTCGTGTCAATGAAGTGGGCGCGCATAGCGGAATTGGCCCGCTTTGCAAGCCAAGGCTGCACCGCCCATTCACCCAACGCGCCCGTTTCCTGTCTGTTGGAGACACATGTTACACTGTCCAGAAACAGAAAACCGGCCAGAAACAGAAAACCGGCCCCCGCAAGCCCATACCCTGCCCCGGCAGGCAGCATGGGCGTAAAACAGCGCCAAGGAGATCAAACCGAATCGTCATCGCACCAGACTGACAGCGCGCGGCCCGGTAGGAAAGCCGCGCGCACCCGGCGAAGGGGGCGGCAGCTAACGGGAGGTGTCCCGAGCGGGATTAATGACCGGGATGGGGTGGTTTGCTGAAGGGCAGCTTTTGCGACTAGCCGACACTATCGAAACATTTGATCTGCGAGCAGAACGCAACGCCCGAGCCCGAGAGAAAGTTTCGGAAACTTAACCATCCAGAGCTATTCTGACACCACTCATCAATCCAGAGAGAAGCGCGATGCCAGGACAGATACATCATTTCGGCGACCAAACAGTCATTCGCGCAAGCGAGGATGCCGAGGGGTGGATCATCAACGCCGGTTATCGGACCGGCCTGTTCGGCCCCGACAAGGCCCGTTTTTGGCAATTGTTAAAGGATGGCACGCTCCGCCTCGGCGATCCGGCAACGCGGACTTTTCTTGCCAGCCACAGGATCGGACTGCAAAAGCCCGATCAACTTCATGTCTTCGCTGGCGAGAGCTGCCTCTGGATCGTTCCTCATGATGCCGCGCAGGGCGATGCCGTCGTTTTCGATCTGAACAGTGCAAGCATCGCTGCGCGCATTCCGAACATTTCCTGTCGTCCGTTTTCCCTCGGCAGGGTCGGCCCGGATGGTGCACTGATTGTTCAGGGCTTTAACCGAATTGACGACACGCTCTACAGCGAATTGACCTACGCAGATCCGGCGTCGTCCGAGGTTCAGACATCCCAAATGGTCCGTCCCAAACTCCCCGATACCTACGTGTCCCTCGACTTCGTCCAGGCCAGTCCGAGCGGGCGATACTGGCTGAGACTGGATCACACCCATTTTCCGGTCGTCGAACATAGCGAGACACCGGGCGCCGCGCCGCGCCGATATTACGGCCTGACAGTGCAGGTCTGGTCAGCATTCCCGCTGACGCTCGAGCGGCGGATCGTTGTCGCCTGGCTGAAGGCGGAAGACCTGCCTGACGAGACGCATATCTTGAAAACCGACCGGTTGGGCGCGCTGGCCAAGGAAATTCATGCCCAAAAGCAAAAACCCGCCTCGCCTCCGCCGCCGCCTCTGTCACCGTTGGCCCGCCTGTTCGGTAGGCGGGGCGCATCGTCGCCCGTTGCCGATTACGATCAACGGTATCGCGGGATCCTTGCCGCCTCTGCGCCCGAGCGTGACCGCATCTACACGGCGATCAGCCACGCGCTCCACCGGCCGGACGCCGATCCGCAAGCGGCTTTTCCGGGGCGGGAGGCGTTTGGCGAGGCCGCGCTCGATGACGACCTGTGGAAAGCAGTCACTAAGAATCTCCCGGAGCTATTCCGGCAGGCCTTGGACAATGTCGTGGGATGGGATGGCGACGAGGCGATCTGGTTCAACCGGTTGGGACACCTGATCTGTGTCGGCATGGATGGGACGGTTTCGCCGCAAATCTGGTTCGAACGGGCCGGGCTGCAACACATGATGAAGCCGTTCCCCAACCTGCCGGGGAAGCTGGAAGTCGTTGCCGGACGCAAGCTCCTGGCTGTTCATTTGCCAAGGCAGACGATCGGCTCGCTGCCCGAAGTCGAAGGGGGCAGCCTGACAGTCGAGGGTGCACCTGCCGAGCCGCGCTATGAGCCTGTCCGTATCTCGAAATATGCCGATGGATGGGAAGGGCCCCAGTCCATCCCGGCGCGCTTGTTCAACGAAGAGATTGATCGCAAAGCGGTCGACGAATATCGCAAGACCCGCAGCACGATCACGATCCCAATGAAGAACCTCGACCCCGCCGAACGGATCGCGGCGATCAACGCCTATCGTGATCTTCTGGATTCCTCGTTCTTCGAGCGCGCTGACGACTCGTCTATCAAGGTCCGTTTCAAGGTCGGCAACAAGCTCGTTCCCGAGCATGAGTTCTTTTCCGAGCTGAAGCCGGACGACCGCGATTGGGCGGTCGGACCGCTGCGCGCGCTGATCACCCGATACGCCGGATTGAAGGGCCCGAATCTCCCGACCACCTATCAAGAGGATGGAGAGAACGGTAGCTTGCTGGCGCAGGCCGTGCACCGGCTGGGTCAGATGGACGCAGCGTCACTGCCGCTCCTGATCGCCTATGGCGAAGGTATCGACGGGGGCCATGAATACTACTTCGCCGGCGAGACAATGCCAGCGGTGGTTGCGGCACATGGTTGGGCCGATGAAGTGATCGCCTTTGTGGCCTGGGCCCACGCGTTCAACTATTACAACACCTTCGATGCGGCGACCACGATCTGGCAGCAGATCGGGCTGGGCAAGGCGCTCAAGCAGCGAGCCCCAGAAGCAGCGGCAGAGTTCATCCACGAGCAGTTGGCGCCTTTTGTAGAGGCTGGCCGCCTCGAATGGACAAATTTCGCCTGCCTGCGCGACGAACTTGGCAGTGCTATGGATGGCTGGGAGCAGGAATTATTCGATCACTTGATTGCGCTCGCCGGGGAAAGTGCCTTCGAACAAGGCTGATTCTTTTGGCGCTCTCGGCCGACGGCTATTCAAACTGCCTCGGTTGTTTTCGCTCAGCGGTTCGGGAATTGTCTCAAGACCGCGCTTGCGTTGCGCCTGTGAACGGCCCGACGTCTGCTATGGCGTCGTTAGCCGAATGTCCGCTTCCAGCAGGACAAAGCCCAAAGCAGCCACCACCTACCCCATCGCTTCCAGCACATCCTCCAGCCGCGCCGGATCGCCCAGTGCGATCACCGTGCCGTCGCTGCCTGCATCCAGCGGGTTGCCCTGCCAGTCGGCCATCATCCCGCCCGCGCCTTCAACCACGGGGACCAGCGCGGCGTAATCATACAGCTTCAGCCCCGCTTCGATCACAACGTCGATATGGCCGCTCGCGACCAGGCCGTAATTGTAGCAATCGCCGCCGTAGATGATCTTCTTTTCCGCCACCTGCTTGGCGACCGCCATGAAGGCATCGGCCTCTTCATTGCTGAACAGGTGCGGGCTGGTGGTGGCGAGCACCGCGTCGCCCAATTCCTTCAAGGGCCGCGCTGTCGTAGGCTTGCCGTTGAACAAAGTCGGCTGGCCGATCCGGCCCACCCAGCGCTCGCCCGCAATCGGCTGGTCGATGATGCCGAGCACCGGCCAGCCATCCTGCAGCAGCGCGATCAGCGTGCCGAAGATCGGGCGGCCGGCGATGAAGCTGGTGGTTCCGTCGATTGGATCGAGCACCCATTGGCGCCCTGCGCCTTCGTTGCGGGTGCCGTATTCCTCGCCAATGATTCCATCGCGGGAGAATTCCGCCTCGATCAGCCGCCGCATTGCGGCCTCGGCGGCGCGGTCGGCTTCGGTGACGAAGCTGCGGTCGGCCTTTTTCTCCTCGCTCCACTGGCCCCGGAACAGCGGGCGGATGGCAGCCCCCGCCACATCGGCAAGGCGCAGGGCGAGGGCGAGGTCCTTATCAGTCATGCCCCACCCGT
>JAKFWB010000441.1 GCA_021732945.1 Porphyrobacter sp. | reverse complement strand
TGGTAGCGACGAGGTGGATGATCACCTCGGTATCGGAGGTCGACTGGAAGATCGAACCCTTGTTCACCAGATCGGTGCGCAGCATCATCGCATTGGAGATATTGCCATTATGCGCCACAGCAAAGCCGCCGCTGGCGAGATCGGCATAGAGCGGCTGCACATTGCGCAGGCCCGCGCCGCCAGTGGTGGAATAGCGCACGTGCCCTGCGGCCATATGACCGGGCAACCCGGCAATGGCATCGGGCGCCGAGAAGTTTTCCGCAACATGGCCCAGCCCGCGCCGGGCGAAGAATTCCTTGCCATCATAGCTGACGATTCCGGCCGCCTCCTGTCCGCGATGTTGCAACGCGTGGAGGCCCAGTGCGGTGGTGGCGGCGGCATCAGCGGCGTTGATCGCGCCAAAGATTCCGCATTCTTCGCGCAGTTTGTCGCCATCTGCATCGAAGAAGGGGTGAGTCACATTGCAGGGTGTCATCGGCATCACCAGACTTGTTTGCGGGACGACCGCCGGAGCGCAGCGTTCCAATGGCGATGTGACGGATCAATTACAAGGGAAAGCACGCCCGCGATGCCCGGCTTTTTGCTGACTGGCTTATGACAGGGCTCGTCCTCAAGCAGCGTAGCGGTAGGACGAAAAGGACGTCCTCAAGCAGCGTAGCGGTAGGACAAAAAGGACGTCCTCAAGCAGCGTAGCGGTAGGACAAAAAGGACACCTGCTTGCGGCCTGTGGATGCGCGCACTACAGGCGGTGTTCACCTTAAAGGCAGCACTCACCCCCTCATGCTCTACCCGTTCGAATGGATGATCGCCAAACGCTACCTCTGGCCCGGCAAGGGGGAGGCGTTCATTGCCCTTGTCGCCGGCATATCGGTCGGCGTGGTGGCGCTTTCAGTTGCGCTGCTGGTGGTCGTGATGAGCGTGATGAACGGTTTTCGCGGGGAATTGCTCGACAAGATCGTGGGGCTGAACGGCCATGCGGTGGTGCAGGCCTATGGCGGCAGGCTGGAAAACTGGCAGAGCGTGCTCGCCAATCTGGAAGCCACGCCGGGGGTGGTCGAAGCCTCACCGATGATCGAACAGCCGCTGCTGACCAGCTTCGACGGCCGGGTCGAAGCTGTGTTTGTGCGCGGGCATGTTGATGCGGATATTGCGTCGCTTGGCGACAAAGTGATCCTCGGGGACATTAGCAGCTTGCAGGACGGATCGGGCCGGATCGCGATTGGCAGCCGCCTTGCACAAAACATCGGCGCGCGGGTGGGCGACACGATCACCATCATCAACCCGTCGGGGCGCACCACGCCGTTCGGCACCACCATCCGCCAATTGCCATATGAAATCGGCGCGATCTACGAGGTGGGAATTTATACGTTCGACGAAAAGTTCGTGATGATGCCACTGAAAGACGCGCAAACGCTGCTGCTGATGGGCGATTCCGTTGCACAGATCGAAGTGACGGTGGAAGATCCCGACCGGGTCGGTGAGATCCTTGAACCCGTGGCCGCGCGGCTGACTGGAAAGGCCGTGATCGCTGACTGGAAAACCATGAACTCCGCCCTGTTCGAAGCCTTGCAGGTGGAACGAGTGGCGATGTTCTTCGCGCTTTCTTTCATGGTGCTTGTGGCGGCATTCAACATCCTGTCCAGTCTGGTGATGCTGGTGCGCGCCAAGACCCGCGACATCGCGATCATGCGCACGATGGGCGCGACGCGGCGCAGCTTGCTCAAGATTTTCGTGACCACTGGCAGCACGGTCGGGGCGATTGGCACGGTTGCTGGGCTGATACTGGGATCGGTGATCCTGTTCTTCCGCGAACAGATCGTCGATTTCATCGCCTTTGCCACCGGGCAGGAAATCTGGGATCCCGAAGTGCGGTTCCTGAGCACGCTGCCATCGCGCACTGATCCATGGGAGGTTGCCGGGATTGTCTTGCTGTCGTTGGGACTGAGCTTCCTTGCGACCCTTTATCCCGCGCTGAAGGCAGCCAATACCGATCCAGTGCAGGTGCTACGTTATGAATAATGGTGCGCCAATCGTATCCCTTCGCGGCCTGAAGCGCGCCTTCGAACAGGGCGGGCAGCGCATCGAGGTGCTGCGCGGGGTCGATCTCGACATCATGCCGGGCGAGA
This sequence comes from Porphyrobacter sp., assembly GCA_021732945.1. GTDB lineage: Bacteria > Pseudomonadota > Alphaproteobacteria > Sphingomonadales > Sphingomonadaceae > Erythrobacter. Next base: position 2,728 of record JAKFWB010000441.1, on the reverse strand, counting down.
TTGTCGCGCTGCTCGGCCCGTCAGGCTCGGGCAAATCGACGATGCTGCAAGCCGTCGGCCTGCTCGAAGGCGGGTTTGAAGGTTCGATCAGCGTCGCGGGAGAGCGGGCGGAAGACCTCGCTGCCGATCAACGCACCCGGCTGCGGCGCGAACATCTTGGCTTCGTCTATCAGTTCCATCACCTGCTGCCCGATTTCGACGCGCGCGAGAATGTGGTGATGCCGCAGATGATCCTCGGCACCCCCCGCGCCGCTTGCGAGGAACGGGCCGATAGCCTGCTCACCAGTCTTGGCCTCGGCGGGCGCTTGACCCACAGGCCCAGCCAGCTTTCCGGCGGCGAACAGCAGCGCGTTGCGGTCGCGCGCGCGCTCGCCAACCGACCCACGCTGGTGTTGGCGGACGAGCCGACCGGCAACCTTGATGAAGTGACCGCCGACGGGGTGCTGGCGGAATTTCTGAGCCTGGTGCGCGGCGAAGGCAGCGCCGCGCTGGTCGCCACCCACAATGAACGCCTCGCCGCGCGCATGGACCGGGTGGTGCGGCTGCATAATGGTGTACTTGAATGATCAATTGAGGCGCCGGTCGGCTTGAGCAACCGGCGCAGGCACAAGGAGAAAGCCCATGAGCCACGCGTTCGCCAGCCTGCTGCTTGCGCTCCAATCGGTGGGTGCGAGTCCGTTGCCCTCGCCAGCACCGCCATCCCCGCCGCCCGCTTGCGCGAGCGCAGCCCATGCCGGGTTTGATTTCTGGGTGGGCGAATGGGATGTGTTCGCAACCGGAACCAGCAGCAAAGTGGCAACAAGCCACATCGAACGTGTCGCTACCGGCTGCGCCATCCGCGAGACGTGGATGCCGCTGTCAGGGGGAGGCGGGACGAGCATCACGCTGCTTAATCATCGGTCTGGACGGTGGGAGCAGGTGTGGATCGGGGGCGATGGCAAGCGGGTCGATTTTTCGGGCGGCGTAACCGGCGGTGCGATGATCTTGGCCGGATATTGGGACAAGGTTGGCCCCAACGGCGAAGATCAACTGATCCGGATGACCTACACCGCGCTGGCTGACGGGAGTGTGCGTCAATTCGGCGAGGCATCGGGTGACCACGGCACGACGTGGCAGCCAAGCTTCGACTTCACCTATCGTCCAACAAAGGATGCAAGCCAATGACGACAATCGCTGACTTCACTGTGAACACCAACCGGGGCGAAGCGCTTGATCTGAAGGACAAGCTCGGCACCGTGCTGCTGGTGGTCAACACCGCGAGCAAGTGCGGCTTTACCCCGCAATATGACGGGCTGGAAAAGCTGTTCCAGCAATACAAGGATCGCGGGTTTGAGGTGCTGGGCTTTCCCTGCAATCAGTTCGGCGCGCAAGAACCGGGCAATGCCGACGAGATCGCCGAGTTCTGCAAGGTCAATTTCGGCGTCACTTTTCCGCTGATGGCCAAGGTGGAGGTCAACGGCACCGGGGCCTCGCCGCTGTTTGACTGGATGAAAAGCTCGGCCAAGGGATTGATGGGGTCGACCTCGATCAAGTGGAACTTCACCAAGTTCCTGATCGGCCGCGATGGCAAGTTGGTGAAGCGTTACGGCCCGACCGACGCGCCGGATCGGATCGCGCGGGATATCGAAGCGCTGCTGTAATCTGCCCGCGCTATTGGCGTACGAGCAGGAGGTGCCGAATATGGAAGCTGCCCATCAATGGATCCTCGACCTTGGGGCGCAGTATGGGGTCAATCCGTATATCTTTGGCGCGATTTACGTCGGCGCGATCCCGTTTTTCCTGCTTTCAATCGGCTGGCTGGTGCGCCGGGCGCGGGCCGGGCGGTCGACTTTGTTGCCGACGATGTGCGCGGGGCTGTGCTTCGTTTCGGCCTATCTCTATCTCGCGGTCGCTGGGCGCAACATCCCGGTGTGGGTGTGGATCTTCCTCGCGTGTCTGGTCAGCTACGGTGCGTGGTCAACCATCCGCGACACACGCCGCAAGATCGCGGCCACGCGTGATGCGGCGGCGGAGGGATAGCAGCCCCCTGTGGAGAATTATCCGCGCCGCCCGCTATGAGAATCGCTGCGAATTCCTAAACTGCCACGATGGCTTTTGCTCCTTTCGTTCCCCTGCGTGTGCTGTCGTGCTACTCGATGCTCGAAGGGGCGATCGATCCCAAGGAGATTGCCAAACTGGCGAAAGAACGGGGCTACCCCGCCATCGCCATCTGCGACCGCAATGGGCTCTACGGGGTCATGCCCTTCGCCGCCGCCTGCAAGGCTGAAGGCGTGCAGCCGATCATTGGCGCACTGCTGGGCGTGGCGCGCGAAGGGGTGGAAGGATCGGGCGCGCGGTCGGTCGATTACCTCGCACTGCTGGCGCAGGATGACGAGGGTTACAACAACCTGTGCCACCTTGTGAGCAAAGCCCACCTTGATCGCCCGCTGGAACTCGATCCGCACGTCACGCTGGCCGATCTCGATGGCCGCACCGGGGGGCTGATTGCGCTGACCGGCGCGGGCGAGGGGTGCCTGACGCGCCTGCTCGCCGATGGCCAGCACGAGGCCGCCGCGCGGATTGCCGACCGGTTGGAAGCGCTGTTCCCGCAGCGGCTCTACATCGAACTGGCGCGCCACGGCGATCCGGTGTGCGAACGCGCCGAGGAGGCGTTGATCGACCTCGCCTATGCCCGGGGCCTGCCGCTGGTCGCGACCAATCCCGCCAACTTTGCCTAACCGCATATGCA
>JAKFWB010000273.1 GCA_021732945.1 Porphyrobacter sp. | reverse complement strand
GCGGTGCGGCGGCGGCATTCGTCAATCCATTGATCACGCTCGAACACAGCCGGGGCGGCATAGGCGGGCGCATAGGTCACCGGGGCATGGCTGTGCTGCGGATAGGCATGCGGCGCGGCAGGTGCATCAGAGTGGCCGGGACGCGGGCCTTCGATGCGGCGGGTGCGCGTGATTGTCTCCACCCCGTCAGCCGAGGTAACGGTTTCGTTAGTCTGGACCGATACCGGCGCCGCGCGATATTCTGGCGGCAGCGCGCGAACCTCAGCCTCACCCAGCGGGGTGAGCGGCGGCAAATCGCTGTAATTCTGGGCATTTGCAGCGGCGCAAAGGCCGATCACCGGCACGGCAACGCCAAGGCGGATAAGAGTGCGGAGCGACTGGCGCATGGTAAAACCCCCTTCTCGCCGCAAACCGCGGCCTATGGTTAGCAAAAGGTTTACCACTGACTAACCCTGCCACCCAAGCGGTGCTGTGGGACTTGTCCCGTTTCGGGCCGGTCGGGCGCGAAAAATGCCTCAGATACGGGCGGAAAGCAGCGCCGCGAGCGCCTCGATCGCCGTAGCATCGGCCTCGGTAAAGCGCGCCGGGAGTGGGCTGTCGAGATCGATCACCGCCACCACGCGGCCATCGCGAATCACCGGCACCACCAGCTCGCTGGCGCTGGCGGCGTCGCAGGCGATGTGGCCGGGAAAGGCGTGGACATCCTCGACAAGCTGCGTCGCTCCGCTGGCTGCGGCCGTGCCGCACACGCCTGTGCCAAAGGAGATGCGAATGCAGGCCGGGCGGCCCATAAATGGCCCCAAGACCAGCTCTAACGCCGGGCTGGCCCTGGCTGGAGCCACCCTGTAAAACCCGGCCCAGTTAAGATCGGGCAGATAATCCCACAGCAAGGCCGCGACATTGGCCATGTTGGCGACCGCATCGGGCTCATCCCCAGTCAGCGAATCCGCCGCTGCCAGCAATTCGCGGTACAGCTCGCTCGGGGCGAGCGCGGCATCGGGTTTGAAATCATACACGGCGAAGCGCAGCCTTTCATCGCTTGCCAGTTGCCGCCTGCGCAGCTCGGCTCTATCTTGGCTCACATGGCCATTCTTCGCAAAACCGCAATCACCCTTGGAATCATTTGTGTGCTGGGGGGCGGGGGCTTTTGGTTCCTGACCCGGGGCGACACCGCCGACCTTTCGGTCGAGGCAGTGACCGGCACCGATCCGCAATTGCAAGAGGGTGATCCGCAGAGCTTTCCCACGGTGCAGATTGCCGAGCCGGTGGGCTGGGCGGCAGGCGAGGCGCCCGTTGCGGCCGAAGGGCTCGAAGTGGCCCGCTTTGCCGAGGGGCTGGATCATCCCCGCACGCTGTTCGTTTTGCCCAATGGCGATGTGCTGGTCTCGCTCACCCGAGCACCGCCTCGCGAGGACCGGGGCGGGGTCATGGACAAGATTCAAGCCTGGGTGGAAGGCATCCTGTTCGCCAAGGCTGGGGCCGCAGGCGAATCGCCCAACCAGATCGTGCTGCTGCGCGATGAAGACGGCAATGGCAGCGCCGAAACCCGCAAGGTGATTCTCGACAAAGGCCTCGATTCGCCCTCGGGCCTCAGTTGGAAGGACGGCACGATTTATGTCGCCAACCACAACGCCCTGCTGGCCTTTCCCTATGAACTCGGCAGCGAGACAGTGACCGGAGCGCCGCGCAAGCTGATGGACCTGCCCGGCGGCGGGGGGCACTGGATGCGCAATGTCGAAATGTCGCCCGATGGGCAGAATCTTTATGTCGCGGTCGGATCGGTCAGCAATATCGGCGAGGCGGGGATGGGGGTCGAAGAAGGCCGGGCGATGATCTGGGAATATGATCTTGCCGACAACCGCCAGCGCCAGTTCGCAGTGGGCCTGCGCAATCCCAACGGCCTCGATTTCAGCCCCTGGACCGGCGAATTGTGGACCACGGTCAACGAGCGCGACATGCTCGGTTCCGATCTGGTGCCCGATTACCTCACCAATGTGCCGATTGGCGCGCAATATGGCTGGCCGTGGGTCTACTACAAGGTCAACCGCGATCGCCGGGTCGAAGCGCCGATGCCGCGCTTCCTGATGGAATATGTGCGCAATCCTGAATTCGCGCTGGGCCCGCATGTTGCCGCGCTGGGCCTGGTGTTCAGCAAGGAAGGCGACCGGATGGGCACGGGCTTTGTCAGCGGTGCCTTTATTGCGCGGCACGGATCGTGGAACCGCAAGCCGCCTTCGGGCTATGATGTGGTGTTTGTGGATTTCGATGATCGTGGCAACCCGGTGGGCAAACCCAAGCCGGTGCTGACCGGGTTCCTCAAAGCCGATGGCACCACGCGCGGCCGCCCGACTTGGGTGGAATGGGCGGGCGATGGATCGCTGCTGGTGTCGGATGATACCGCAGGGATCATCTGGCGGGTCCGCTCACCCTCCGCCGCGCCCGCCCCTGCAATTGCGCGCCTTCAAAGCGAGCGGCTGCCCGTGCGCGAGCTGAAAGACCCAAGCGCCGCGTTTGAAGAGGATTACCTGCGGAAGCAGGCGGGGGAGAGGGTGAATTAGAGGCTGATCCCAGCCCGGCCCGCCAATTCCGTAGCAAATTGCAGCGCCGTGCGGCCTGACCGGTTGCCACGCGTGAGAGCGAAAGCCATCGCCTCTTCGGGATCAAAACTGAGACCTAGCGGCGCGGTGTAACCTACCAGAATCGCAAGATAGGTGTCCTTGTCCGCCGGGTGGAAGCCCAGCGAAAGCCCGAACCGATCGGCCAGCGCCAGCGCATCATCCCGCTCATCGCGTTCATGCATCGCTCCGGACGTATCCTCACTCTCGATAATCGCGCGGCGGTTGGCGGTGACTGCCAGGCGGATATGCGCAGGGCGCGGGGCGATGCCGCCGTCGAGCAGACTGCGCAGGGCGAGCATCTCGGCCCGCCCATCCGCGCCAAAGCCGAGATCATCGATAAACAGTAGGGAGGCGCGCGGTTCTTCGGTTAGCGCCGCGATCAGCGCGGGGAAGGTCGGCAGCGTGCCCGGGGCGAGCTGCACCAGCGCCAACGCGCCGGGCTGCTCAGCCTGCACTGCGGCGACAGCGGCGCGCACCAGCGCCGATTTGCCCATGCCCCGCGCGCCCCACAGCAGGGCATCATGCGCCGCCGCTCCGCTCGCGAGCCGAGCGCAATTGTTGCGCAGCGCAACTTTTTGGGCCGCGATCCCATGCAAGCTATCGAGCGGAAGAGCGTCGAGCACCGGCACAGCACGGGCCCGCTCGCCCTCCCACAGATAGGCGGGCGCAGCGCGCCAATCGGTTGGCGGCGGGGGCGACGGGGCCAGCCGTTCAAGCGCGGCGGCGATCCGGTCCAACGCGTCCCCCGGTTCCACGTCAGCCGACCAAGGCGGCGGCGGAAAGGGTGTAGAGCCCTTCGGCCCCGGCGATAGCGCCTGCCTTCAGGCCGATGGCTTCGGGCACAATCCGGTCGAGGAAGAACCGCACCGTCACCGGCTTGGTCGCAGCGAGTTCGGGCGCGGCACCGGCGGCCACCGACTCACCCTGCTTCATCAGCTGCCAGCCGGCCACCGCAACCGCGGCCATGGTGCATAACGGGACGCTGCCTGCGAGGCGATCATCAAGGCTGGCCTCGTCACGCATCCAGCGGGCGATCGCGGAGCAATCCTGCGCGAGATGCGCCAAAGTCGTTTCGCCCGCCGCCTCGCGCGCGATGGTATCGAATAGCGCAATCATCGCTGCGCCTCCGTCCAGCCCAAGCTTGCGGGTGACCAGGTCCGCCGCCTGAATGCCGTTGGTGCCTTCGTAGATTGGCGCGATCCGCGAATCGCGCCAGTGCTGCGCCGCGCCCGTTTCCTCGATGAAGCCCATCCCTCCGTGGATCTGGATGCCGATCCCGGCGACTTCGACGCCGATATCGGTGCCCCAGGCCTTGAGCAGCGGAACGATGATTTCGGCGCGGTTCTTCGCCGCTTCATCCCCCAGATTGCCGCGATCAACCTGCCCCGCGCAGTAATAGAGCAGCGCGCGGGCACCCTCGGTCAGCGCCTTCATGCGGCAAATCATGCGGCGCACATCGGGGTGCTCGATAATCGCGACCGGGGTCCTGTCGGGTGATCCTGCGCGCGCCGACTGCACCCGGTCGCGGGCATAGGCCATCGCTTGCTGCGTCGCGCGCTCGGCAATCTGCGCGCCCTGATTGCCGACATTGATGCGCGCGTTGTTCATCATCGTGAACATCGCGGCGAGGCCCTTGTTTTCGTGGCCGACCAGCTCGCCGATGCATTCGCCATTGTCGCCATAGGACATCACGCAAGTGGGCGAGGCGTTGATGCCGAGCTTGTGTTCGAGGCTGACGCAGCGAAGATCATTATGCGGGCCGAGGCTGCCATCGTCGTTCAAATGATATTTGGGCACCACGAACAGACTGATCCCGCGCGATCCTTCGGGCGCGCCGGGCAGGCGAGCAAGGACGAGGTGGATGATGTTATCCGCCAGATCATGCTCGCCCCAGGTGATGTAGATCTTCTGGCCGGTGATCCGGTATTTGCCGGTGTGCGGGCCTTCCGTGATCGGCTCGGCGGTCGAACGCAGTGCGCCGACATCGCTCCCTGCGGCGGGTTCGGTCAGGTTCATCGTCCCCGACCATGCCCCGCTGACGAGCTTGGGCAGATACATCGCCTTCTGATCCTTGCTCCCGTGATGCTCCAGCGCCTCGATCGCGCCGACCGACAGCATCGGCAGCAGGGTGAAGGCCATATTGGCCGCGCCCAAGTTCTCCAGCACATTGCACGACAGCGTGAAGGGCAGGCCTTGCCCGCCATGCTCCATCGGGGAGGCAATCGCGTTACAGCCCTGCTCGAC
>JAKFWB010000226.1 GCA_021732945.1 Porphyrobacter sp. | reverse complement strand
ATGGAGAGCCGGAACCAGGGCCGCGCCGGCGAGGTGACGCCCGACATCAGGCCCGCCACCAGCGTGCGCAGCGCGAACAGCGCGGTGGGGTCGAGGATTGCGCCGTTGGCCTGCGCGCCGCGCCCGCCCTGGTTGGGCGAGGTGAAGAACTGGCCGCGCCGCGGGTTGATGAAGCGCGAGAGGTCGCGCCATCCCGGCTCCCAGGACTGGCGCTGGCGCTTCAGGACCGCGAGGCGGGCGTCGATGTGGCGGCGAAGCGCGGAATCGTGCGCCATCGCTCAGGCCCCCAACAGGGTCTTGCCGCCGGTCAGGCCGGCGCCACCGACGCCCGCCCCGCCCGACGCACCCGACGCGGTGGTCGAGGCGTTACCGGTTAGCCCCAGCCCGCCGGTGGCGATGGTCGAGGCATAGCCCGCCATGGCCGCGGCGCGCTTCTTCTGCGCCTCGCGCGCCTCGCGTACCGAGGGATCGGCCATCGACGGAACGGGCGGTGGTGCCGGCGGCAGCGCCGGCGGCGAGATCGGAGGATAAGCGGCCTGACCGCCACCAAAAATTCCCAAGGGCGTATCTCCTAAGAGAAGCGAGCCCCTGAGTTACTGATGAAGCGGACTTTGAAGATGCAAGCGGGAAATAGGGAGAAAAGAGTTAGTTTCGTGGCTCTTCGCGAAAATTTTGCCTATCCACCGGCGGTTGTCCCCTTCACCAACCAATACAATGGGCAGACCCCAGTAAAGCGAAACTACAAGACTCTGCATCCCCAGCGGGCCGTGTTTTCTCGTATATCTTTCGCACAGCTGTGGTAGCATTTCCGAACAACGCCACCCGCCAATATTAATTGGGTGGTGCGTCTGGGAGAATATCTTGCCGCCCATGTCAAAAGCGTTTCTTTCGCACTCGTCGATTGACAAAGGATACGTGAAGCAAGTCTTTGACAAATTGGGCCGCGGCCTCGCGGAGTACGACGCCTGTACATTCGAACACGGCATGCTGAACGTTGGCGCAATCGAAGCTGCGTTAGCGCGTTGCTCGCTTTTCGTTCTGTTTGTATCTCGTCATTCACTTAAGTCAGCGTTTGTTAATCACGAAGCGCAGCTTGCACTTGAGCGACTCGGTGGAGGTACGCTCAAACGGGTTCTAATATTTTGTCTAGATCGCGAGTCATTTGAAGAAATTCATCGTCGTCTAAAAGAATTTAATATTGTTACCGAACCGCGACCTGCAGCAGCGGCGGCGAGAAAGATTCGCGGCGACCTTCATGCTTTGAATGAGGACGCACCTGGATCAGTGCCTAACCTAAGTTTTGGCCATGACCTGAGCCCCAACTTTCATCCAGTCGGGAGTAGAATCCGTTCGTTATTTGGACCTGTGAGGTCCGGTGTTGCAACAGGCCGGGGCGCGAAGCCCTCAGGTAAGCGCAGCGCCCCGGCCTGTTGCGGAACAGAGGCGTTGCGAGCCGCATAGGCGACCGGCGTCAGATTGCCGAGCGCACTGTGGGGCCGTTCGGTGTTGTAGTCGCGCCGCCATTCCTCGAGCTCGATCCGTGCCTGGGCGAGCGTGGTGAACAGCGTCTCGTTCAGGAACTCGTCGCGCAGGCGGCCATTGAAGCTTTCGATGAAGGCATTCTGCTGCGGTTTGCCCGGCTCGATGTAGTGCCATTCGAGCCCAAGGCCTTGCGACCATCGGAGCATCGCCAGGCCGTTGAACTCGGGACCATTGTCGGAGACGCATTGCCGGGGCAGTCCTCGCTGCCCGATCACGGCCTCCAGCTCGCGGATCACCCGACCACCCGGCAGCGATGTGTCGGCCACCAGGCACAGGCTCTCCCGCGTGTAGTCGTCGACCACCGCCAGGATCCTGAACCGGCGGCCGTCACTCAGCGCGTCGTGCACGAAGTCCATCGACCAGCGTTGGTTCGGTCCTCGTGCCGGGACCAACGGAACCCGCGTCACCGCAGCCCGCTTGCGTCCGACGCGCCGGCGGACCTGCAGCCGTTCCTCGACGTACAGTCGACGCAGTCTCTTGTGGTTCATGTGAACGCCCTCGCGCGACAGCAGAACCCGTAACCGGCGCCAGCCAAAGCGACGGCGCACTGCCGCCAACTCGCGCAAGCGCGTGCGGACAGCCTTGTCGTCCGGTCGACGGCTTTGGTAGCGGACCAGGGCCCGGTCCACCCCGATCGCGCGGCACGCCCGCCGCTGGCTCACCCCATGCACGGTGCACAGGTGCGCCGCAGCCTCCCGCTTCGCCGCGGGCGTCACCATTTTTTTGAAGCGATATCCTTCAGCATCGCCACGTCCAGCATCGTCTCCGCCAGCAGCTTCTTCAGTCGACGGTTCTCGTCCTCCAGAGACCGAAGCCGCTTGGCCTCCGATACCTCCAGGCCGCCGTACTTCGCCTTCCACTTGTAGAACGTCGCGCTGCTGATCCCGTGCTTGCGGCACACGTCCGACGTCGGCGCTCCTGCCTCGTGCTCCCGCAGGATCCCGATGATCTGTTCTTCCGTGAATCGCGTCCGCTTCATCGTCCGTCTCCCCTCGAAGGCGGACTCTACTCATTTCTGGAGGTGATTCAGGGGCTCAGGTCAGCCACGAAGAAGCGTATGCCGCAATAGTAGCCCGTCTCGGAGTTGCTACAACAAGAACACCTAAGGTCGTCGCCATCTCCGGCCCTGAAGGAGTAGGCCGCCTCGCCCTAGTTCAGAAGGTCTTGCGAAATGCTTTTCCCCGCATTACGCGTGACTTACCCGCGCTTTCTCTTGAGGCACAGGATGGCATCGATGACCTTTATCGTCGTCTCGTCCGTCTCTTGGATACATCTACCAAAATCGATCTAATAAACGACTACGCTGCTTTCCAAGAAATGTCCTACGAAGATAAACTGGAAAGATGCAAAGACCGGATTATCGAATTTGGAAAAAATGAAGAAGTTCTCGTTATCTACGACACCGGCGGTCTCCATACTGAAATGGGTGACTATCAGTCTTATCTAAGAGACATTTTTGCCAAACTACCAGCGCAAGATATTCCGCACGTTGTATTGATACAGAGTCGCGTAACGCCGGTCGGTATTCGGGAGAAATATTCTTGGCTTTATCATCGCTCAATCGTTCCTCTGAACGACGACGAGATGCAGGTTGTTGTATCCTTAAGACTCAAAGACTTGCGGATACCGTTTTCTGAGGATGAGCTTGCCCGACTCGTTCATCTGCTAGACGGCCACCCAGTCAACCTTCGTATGGCACTCGCATACATACAAGCTCATGGCATTCAGTCATTTCTAAGAAGCCCCGAAGAGCTAATTATCTGGAAGCGAGGCAGAGCAACTGATGTTCTCCGCAAAATATCCTTCAATGATACCGAGCGCCGTGTGATTGGGGCATTACTCGAGTACAGCACAGTCCCTCTTGAAATGCTCAGCCGCCTTTGCGGTGAAGAACCAGAAGTAATGAAAGCTACACGCGCCCTAGAAGATCGCTTCGTCGTCCTGAGACGGGAAGATATATTCGAGATCAGTAGGTTTCTTCGAGGTGGTGCGGAACGTGATGACCGTTTCGAACTTGACGAAAATCAACGCCGAGATATGGCAAATCAGATCGTGGAGCATTTTGGCGAATATCGAGACGAAGATAATATCCCGGTTGCATTGCTCGACATGCGTCTTACAGTTGGTACTTTCGAGAAGCCATCTAACCGCAACAGTGATGATCTTAAAGAGCTTCTCCTTCCATCACATTGGATAAGGCTCGGCCGCCGCGCTTATGACGCACATCATTTTCGCGAGTCCATAAAGTATTGTGAAACTGCACTCTCTTTGTCACCCGTACTTCTTACGGACGGAGCACGAATTGAAGCGCTTCGCCTTGTGGGCCTGTCAGCAGCACGCCTTGGCGGCGGTCGCCTGCCCAACGAGCAGCTTTCTTCATCAATTCGGCGTTTACGCCAGATAAAAGGAAAGGGCGCCGCAAGGATTATTCCCTTCTTGGAAGGGTTCAATGCTCGACTAGCTGGCCTGTGGGATGTTGCCGAAGATCGCTTTAGAGTCGCTCTGTCGATCGATCTGGTAAACTTCAGCGTCCTGCGAGAACTCTCTCACATTATGCTACTGAAGGAAGATTACCCCGAAGCCCTTAAGTTTGCTGAGGAAGCATATTCATATGCACCAACAAATCCGTACATCATTGATATCCTGCTGGATGCGTTAATCGGAGCTCGACCCAATCTAGATCCTGACCGCATTAATTCTCTAATGCGTGATCTCAAAGAGTACGGCTCAAGCGATGGCTACGTTTTTCATCAGATCAAGTCCAGCAAGTTTATGCTCAAGAATCGAGATTATGCAGAAGCGCTACGACTCGCCGAGGAGGCCATATCCAAGGCACCGAAGCTTGCAGCAGCGCATTTTGCCCGGGCGGAAGCAAATCTGCGGCTCGCTAGATTTGGTCAAGTTGAGAGCGATATCAAGACCCTTAGCAACCTAGTTTCGGACTCAAATAGCATTGAGGCGCGCACACACGTCATGTCTCTACGCTTACTTCGGTTCCGCTTAAGCGTCGAGAATGGACAAATCGACAACGCCATCACGGCACTACAATCGCATAGCTGGCCTAAGTCGATGCTCTCCCGAGAGCGCGCGAACCTCGCCCGATTGATTGCTTTTGAGCCAAGCAAATACTCGCCCAATGCGGTCAATTGGGCGAAGTCTGCGAGCAGTAGTTCTTGATTTGCTCCGTCTAAATCCAGCCTCTGGCATATTTTTGCAGTGTGAGGCAATAGTTGGTCGATGGCAGGTCGCGAAGATCATCGGGTTTGCTGACTTGCCAAGTCAGACCTTGCCTAAAGCAGCGGTGCTGTATGAGCCAAAATAGCAGGGCCATCT
>JAKFWB010000029.1 GCA_021732945.1 Porphyrobacter sp. | reverse complement strand
TGCTCAAGGCCGCCTGCATGTCGACGAGGAAGATCGACAGGCCCTCAGTCTTGCTCGCCGCCTGTTCGCGCGGGGTGGTGCGGGCGAGCAGCAGCATCAGATCGGAATGTTCGGCCCGGCTGGTCCAGATCTTCTGGCCCGAGATGATGTATTCGTCGCCGTCCCTCACTGCACGGGTCTTGAGGCTGAGCGTATCGGTGCCGCTGGTCGGTTCGCTGACCCCGAACGCCTGCAAGCGCAATTCCCCGCTGGCGATGCGCGGGAGGTATTCGACCTTCTGCGCATCGCTGCCGTAACGCAGCAGCGTATTCATGATGTACATTTGCGCATGGGCGGAACTGCCATTGCACCCGCTCGCCTGCATCTCCTCCATGATCACGCAGGCCGCCGCGAGGCTCAGGCCGCTACCGCCATGTTCCGCCGGGATCAGTGCTGCGAGAAAGCCGGCCTTGGTCAGCGCATCGACGAACTCGCCCGGATAGGCGCGCGCTGCATCCTTGGCGCGCCAATATTCGCCCGGAAAGCCTTCGCACAGGCTCGCAACAGCGCGCCGGATGTCGGCAAGCTCTTCGGTGTCGTGGCTGGGCATGGGTGAGGTCATCTCCTTCTCGCGCCGCTGCTAGCGCGGCGAGCCGGGGCGAGTCCACCTCACCATTTTGCAATCTCAGGATTTGGGCTGGGAATGGTGACCCCGGCGCGATTCGAACGCGCGGCCCCCAGATTAGGAATCTGGTGCTCTATCCGGCTGAGCTACGGGGTCCCGCCGCGTGTCATAGCAGCGCGGGCCTACCATTCAATTCAACTTTTCCGGAGGCGACACCGGGAACGGCAATGGTGCAACCGGCACGCCCTCTTTGAGCAGCGCCTTGGCTTCCGCCAGGGTTGCCTGCCCGTGGATCAGAACCTCATCCCGCTCGCCATAATGCATCTTGCGGGTTTCCTCGGCGAACTTGTCACCCACCCACGTGCTGTTTGCCAGCGCCTTGGCCTGCGCGGCGGCGAGCGCGGCGAACGCCTGCTGCACTTCGGGTGGCATTGGCGCATTGGTCATCGGGTGCGATGCTGTCGGCGGCAGCACTTCCTGCCGCGCATTGCCCTTGGCGGGCACTGCCGGAGCCATCGGCGCCTTGCTCACATCATCCGACCCGCAGAACGGGCAAGCCAGCATCCCGCGCGCCTGCTGATCATCAAACTCGCCCGACGATCCGAACCACCCTTCAAACCGGTGGCCGCTAGTGCAGTGGAGATCGAAAACTATCATGCCGTGGATGTAGGGATGACGCGGCGGTTGGCAAGCGCCGGCACCTGCGCGCGCACATCGGCAATCCGGGCCAGATCGATCTCGCAAAAGGCCAGCCCCGGCGCATCGCCCCCCATATCGAACAGCACTGCGCCCCACGGATCAACCACCAGACTGTGCCCATAGGTTTCGCGCCCATCTTCGTGGCGGCCCACTTGCGCAGCGGCGATGACAAAGGCGCCCGCCTCAATCGCGCGAGCGCGCAGCATCACGTGCCAATGCGCCGCGCCGGTGGGCTTGGTGAAAGCGGCGGGCACGGCAATCGCATCGCAGCGGCGATTGCCAAGCTCGCCAAACAACGCCGGAAACCGCAAGTCATAGCAGATCGTCAGGCCGAGCCGCTCGACCGGCGTGTCGTCAACCGCCACGACCGCGCGCCCGGCTTCGTAAGCGTTGCTTTCGCGCCAGCTTTCCCCGCTTGCAAGGTCGACATCGAACATGTGCATCTTGTCATAGGTTGTCGGCGCGCGACCGCCGGGCGCAAACACCATCGCGCGGTTGGCGTTCTTTCCGCCTGCGACGGCCACCGCCATCGATCCGAGCGCAATGGTGAGGCCCGTCTCAGCAGCAAGGTTTGCGAGCATCGGCACAAAGGGCGAGGCATCTTGCGGAACAATATGCACCGCCGCCCGCTGCCGGTCACGATCGAGCAAGAGCGACATTTCTGGCGTGAACAGCATCTCTGCCCCGCCCGCGCGCGCATCATGCGCGGCCCTTTCGATCACAGCGTAATTGGCGGCCGGGTCGATCCCCGTACACATTTGCAGGATGGCAATCCGGGGCATCAGCCTGCCAAGAGCGCGTCAAGCTTGCCCGCACGGTCGAGCGCCGCGAGATCATCGCTACCGCCCACATGCACCTCGCCGATGAAAATCTGCGGCACTGTCATCGCATCGGGTGCCCGGGCGCGCATTTCGTCACGCTTCGGCCCGCCCATGGTGATGTCGTGCTCGATGAATTGCGCGCCCTTTTCCGACAGCAGGCGCTTGGCCCGCACGCAGAACGGACAAGCGAATTTGGTATAAATATCGATCTGCGGCTGAGCCATCGGAGCCTCTTGAAACCGTGGTGACACAAACCAGATAGAGCCTGTCGCCGCGTTCCGCCAGTCCCTGGGGAACGATCACGGTGACGCAGGCGGGTGCTGCATAAGGCAGGCCCGCACCACGAACCAAATTGCTCAATCAAGAGGATTTGCACAATGTCACGTTTTGATTTCACCCCCTATCGCCGCAGCACTGTTGGGTTTGATCGCCTGTTCGATCTGCTGGAAAGCCAGGCGCGCCTGAATGCGGGCGACAATTATCCCCCGTTCAACATCTCACGGCGGGGTGAGGATAATTACCGCATCACCCTCGCCGTGGCCGGTTTCCGATCACAGGATATCGACATCACCGCGCAGCAGAACCTGCTGGTGGTGCAAGGCCGCAAGCGCGATGAGGCGGAAGACGGGTCTGAACTGATCCATGTCGGCATCGCCAATCGCGGGTTTGAACGGAGATTCGAACTGGCCGATTTTGTGCGGGTGGAACGCGCCGATCTGGCCGATGGCTTGCTGATCATCGATCTCGTGCGCGAAGTGCCCGATGCTATGAAGCCACGCAAGATCGCCATCGGCGGCATCGCAACCCTCACTGCCGTGCCATCGCAAGGAAGCGACGGCGATCAGGCCGCAACTGCCGCCTGAACCAGCAATCGCTGAACAGTAATCAACACAAATGAAAGGGGGCGGATCTTGCGATCCGCCCCCGCGACTTGCGTCGCCCTGTTCGATCCTATCCGTCCGGGTCGCAGAAGACGGACAAGATCACACAAGCTCTTGAACTCAGCCTTGTTATAGCACCCAATTGGACAATCCCAAAGGACCACCTTTCAGGGAATATGCTATTGTGTCCGCCAAGCCCCTATCAAACCCTAAATCTGACCACGCGTCTAATGCGGAATAGTAACATCACGCAAGTTGATTCTTACATCTGTGTAAGTATGCGACACAAAATTATATGATTGAAAAACAATGTCTTGGCAATGACGGAGCGGTTACGATGTTCGGTCTACCGCAGATTAACCACGATTTGTCCGTGAAGAACGCCGTTCGGGTGAGAATTCCCCAACGAATCATCACACAAGCCGCGACTGCTCCAGCGCGGCGGCGATGAACCCGGCGAACAGCGGGTGCGGATCAAACGGCCGTGATTTGAGCTCCGGGTGGAACTGAACACCCACAAACCACGGATGATCGGGCCGCTCGACGATTTCGGGCAACAAGCCATCGGGGCTCATGCCGGCAAAGATCAGGCCCTGTTTCTCAAGCGGCGCGATGAAGGCACTGTTGACCTCGTACCGGTGCCGGTGGCGTTCGGAGATTTCATCCACGCCGCCATAGATGCGCGATGTGTGGCTGTTGGCGCTGAGCTTGGCCGGATAAGCGCCCAAGCGCATGGTGCCGCCCAGATCGCCGCCCTCTTCGCGCTGCTGAATGCCTTCTTCGGTCATCCATTCGGTGATGATGCCCACAACCGGTGCTTCAGTCGGCCCGAATTCGGTTGAGGAGGCAGCGGTAAACCCGGCGGCGCGCGCGCCTTCGATACAGGCCATCTGCATGCCGAGACAGATGCCGAAAAACGGAATGTCACGTTCCCGCGCGAACCTGACGGCTGAGATTTTGCCTTCGCTGCCGCGTTCGCCGAACCCGCCGGGCACCAGAATGCCGTGCATCGGTTCCAGCGCCGAAATGATCGCCGCGTCATCATCGCCTTCGAAGATTTCCGCGTCGATCCACTTGATATTGACCTTGACCCGGTTGGCCATCCCGCCGTGCACCAGCGCTTCGTTGAGGCTCTTGTAAGCGTCTTGCAGGCCGACATATTTGCCCACCACCGCGATGGTGACCTCGCCTTCGGGGTTGAAATAGCGGTCGTTGACATCGACCCACGCCGCCAGATCAGGCTCGCGCGCATCGGTGATGCCGAAAGCGCGCAGCACTTCTCGGTCAAGTCCTTCGGCATGATATTGCTGCGGCACTGCGTAGATCGATGGCGCGTCGAGCGCCGGGATCACCGCTTCGGCGCGGACGTTGCAGAACTGCGCAATCTTGCGGCGGTCGCTTTCAGGGATCGGATGTTCGGCGCGGCACAGCAAAATGTCGGGCTTGATCCCGAGGCTGGCGAGTTCGCGCACCGAGTGCTGCGTCGGCTTGGTCTTCAGCTCACCCGCCGCCTTGATATAGGGCACCAGCGTGACGTGGACCGACAGTGTCTGGAGCGGTTCCATCTCGTTTCGCAGCTGCCGGATCGCTTCCATGAAGGGCAGCGATTCGATGTCGCCCACCGTGCCGCCGATCTCGCACAGGATGAAATCATTATCGCCCTGATCGGCGAGCGCGAATTCCTTGATCGCGTCGGTCACGTGCGGGATCACTTGCACCGTCGCGCCAAGATAATCGCCGCGCCGTTCCTTGGCGATGATGTCGCGGTAAACCCGGCCCGAGGTGATATTGTCGCTCTGCCGCGCGGAGACGCCGGTGAAGCGTTCGTAATGGCCAAGGTCGAGATCGGTCTCAGCCCCGTCGTCGGTCACATAGAC
>JAKFWB010000374.1 GCA_021732945.1 Porphyrobacter sp. | reverse complement strand
TTTCCAAGCTGATCGGCACCACCCGCAACACCATCGGCGCGCTTCGTGATCGGACGCACTGGAACATCCAGAACATCACCCCGAAAGACCCGGTAACGCTGGGTCTGTGTTCGCAGCGTGAGCTTGACGCGATGGTCGCCAAGGCGGCCAAGCGCGCCGGGATCACCGAAGACGTCGAAGCCCCGGCCCGCAGCGAGCGCAATGATCGCGAAAAGCTGATCGAGGAACTGCGCGCCGAACGCGATGCCAATGTGCAGGCCGCTGGCAAGGCCGCGCAGGAAGCCGAGGCCGAAGCCTGGCTCGCCGCGCGCCGCGCTGCCGAAGCGGCCGAGGTCAAGATCGATCCGGAAAGCGGGTTTATCTGATTTTGAACAAATGTCGTCGCCCCGGACCTGATCCGGGGCGACGATAATTGGATAGAATCGTCGCAATTCCCGCGACTTTCGCTTGTGCGCCAGCGCTTTGTCGGCCACAATTACTGACATGACTGTCAGTAATGCGCTCTATCATCATCCCACCCCACTCGACACCCGGTTCGAGGCGATGAGCCTCCCCGCCATGCTGGAACGCAGCGTGCGCGCCAACCCGGCCGCGCCGTTCCTGCACTTCCTTGGGCGCACCTATAGCTACGGCGAAATCCACGCGGCTGCGCAGCACTTTGCCGCAGGCCTGCAAGCCATGGGTATCGCCAAGGGTGACCGGGTCGGCCTGTTCCTGCCCAATGTCCCGATCTATGCCGCAGCCTATTACGGGGCGATGATGGCAGGCGCGGTGGTGGTCAATTTCTCGCCGCTTTACTCGGTCGAGGAATTGAGCTGGCAGGTCGAAGACAGCGGCACGCGGGTACTGGTGACGCTAGATGTGCCTGAACTCTATGCTACCGCTGCCAAGGTGCTTGAAGCTTCCACGCTCGAGGCGTTGGTGGTGGGCCCGCTCGCCGACATGCTGCCGTGGTACAAAGGGCTGGCGCTGAAATTGCTGAAGCGCAGCCAGATTGCCAACGTCGGCTATGGGCCGAATATCCGCAAATGGGCTGACGTCGCAAAGGCTGCGCCTTTCATTCCTGCCGTGATCGATCCGCACACCGATCTCGCCCTGCTGCAGTATACCGGCGGCACCACCGGGCGGCCCAAGGGGGCAATGCTGGGGCATGATCAGCTGAGCATCAATGCGCAGCAGGTCGCCGCGATCAATCCCTTCGGCAATGCCAGCAGCGAAGTCTTCATGGGCGCGCTGCCGTTCTTCCATGTCTTCGCCAACACCGCGCTGCTCAACCACGCCTGTGTCACCGGCGCGTCGATTGCGATGGTGCCGCGGTTCGAAACCAAGCAGGTGCTGGCGACGATCCAGAAATATCGCTGCACCGGCTTTCCCGGCGTGCCGACGATGTTTCAGGCGATGCTCGATCACCCCTATCTCGCCAAGACCGATCTTTCCAGCTTGAAGGTCTGCATTTCAGGCGGTGCGCCAATGCCGGGGCCGGTGCATCTGCGCTTTGAAGAGGCGACCGGGGTACGACTGGTGGAAGGCTACGGCCTGACCGAAAGCGCGGGTGTGGTTTCGGCCAACCCCTATGAGGGCACGCGCAAGCGCGGTACAATCGGGCAATTGGTGCCGGGGACCGAGGTGATCCTGCTCGACAAGGAACAATCCCAAAGCCTCGCCCCCGCAGGCGAGCCGGGTGAGCTCGCGGTCCACGGCCCGCAAGTGATGCGCGGCTATTGGGGTCGCCCCGAAACCGATGCCGAGTGCTTTGTGGAGCGCGATGGCAAACGCTATCTGCGCACTGGCGATGTCGCGCGCGTGGACGACGACGGGTTTCTCGAAATCGTCGACCGGATCAAGGACATGATTGCGGTCGGCGGCTTCAAGGTGTTTCCGAGCGTGGTCGAGGACGTGATCCTAGAACATCCCGCGGTGAAGGAAGCGCTGGTGATCGGCGTGCCCGAAGAATATCGCGGCGAAGTGCCGCGCGCCTTTGTCACGCTGAATGAGGGCGCGGCGGCTACGGGTGAAGATCTGGCGGGCTGGCTCAACGCCAAGATCGGCAAGCATGAGCGGGTCGATCAGGTCGTGATCCGCGAGAGCCTGCCCAAGACGATCATCGGCAAGCTTGATCGCAAGACGCTGCGGGCTGAAGTCTTGTAAACAGTACCCCGCTCACCCTGAGCTTGTCGAAGGGCGAGCAGCGGCAAAGCGCGGCAGCTACTCCGCCGCCTCCACAGCGGAAGGCACGGCCTTGACCGCAACCCGCGCATTGGGAGCGAAGCGGCCATCGACCTGCGCGCCCTGTTCAATCGTCAGCGCATCATAATGCACATCGCCTTCGATCACAGCGCTTTTCAGGATCACCAGATCACGCGCCGTGATGGATCCGCTGACCTTGCCCGACATGCGGGCGCTTTCAGCCACAACCGCGCCGTTGATGCTGCTCTTCTCGCCCTGAACCAGCGACGCGCATTTGATGTCGCCTTCGATCGTGCCGTCGATGTGCAGATCGGCGGTGGCGCTGATATCGCCCTTGATCACCACGTCGGCGCCGATCACGGAAAAGGTCGAACCCGATGCCATCATGTTGCTCCTGTTAACGGGCCGTGGGGGCGGAGGAGCGCTCTGCTCCGGTTCGGCGGACTTCCTTGAGAACATCGGGGGCAGCCTCCAGAAATGGTCGCGGATTGACCGCGCGGTCATTGATGCGAACTTCAAAATGCAGGTGCGGGCCGGTTGAACGTCCGGTGCTGCCCAGACCCCCAATCGTATCCCCTGCCGCGACCGACTGGCCCAGCGTCACCCCAATGCGCGACAAGTGAGCGTAACGTGTCAACATTCCGTTGCCATGGGTGATTTCGATCGCTTGGCCATAGCCCGATTTCCACCCGGCGAAGGTCACCTTGCCTTCTGCCGCAGCGAAGATCGGTGAGCCCATCGCCCCTTTGAAATCGATCCCGGCGTGCATCGCCCCGTGCCCATTGAGCGGATCGCGGCGGTAGCCGAAGCCAGACGTGATATTCTCGATTGTGGCCGGCACCACTTGTGGGATGCCATCCAAAGCGCGTTCCAGCACCGCCATCCGCGACAGGCTGAGGCCGAGCCGCTCAAAGCGCGGGTCAATATCGTCACCACCGCCGCCAAGGATCGCCTCGAACGGACCACCAATCGCGGCTTGCGTCTGGCGGCTCATGACGCTGGGATCGAGATTGAGCTTGCGCATCGCGGCCTCTGCGCGGCGGGCGCGAGCATCGGCGAAGCGGGTGAGTTTTTCCACGAAGGCGATCTGGCGCGCTTCGACCTCAGCAAGGCCGCGTGCCTGCGGGAACATCGCGCTGACCTTGTCGACGGTCTTGCTGGCTTCAGCGGTCGAATCGGAGACGGTGCCGCTTGCTGCTCCTTCGGCCACCACATCCTCGGGCAGCATCCGCGCCATTTCTTCGAGGAATTCCTGCCGTTCCTGCAAATCATCGACCACCTTGTCGAGATTGCCGCCATAGGCGTTCAGGCGTTCGCGCGCGGTGGCGACACGGGCTTTTTCTTCGGCGAAAGAGGCAAGGTCAGCTTCAGCGCGGTATTGGCCCCAAGCCATCACCGCGAGTGCGACCAGCCACATCACCACAAAAGCCACCGCCGCAGCAGCGACGCGCATCTGCAACTTCGCTGAAATCTTGATGAAGCGCACCTGCCCATCGGCGCGCATGAAGAACTCACGGTCGGGGAACCATAGCCGCAGCCGTTCGCCCCACGTGTGTGCGGATGATCTTTCAGACAAGAGCGGCCCCGATTATGGTTTTTGTACGACCCCCCACCGCCGCTATCAGCGCGAACCATCAGGGTCGAATCCGCAAATCACCGGCAAAGGTGAGTCGAAACGGAATCGGGGTGAAATGAACGCCACCAAGTCTGGCGGTGTCATATGCCTGTGAGGAGGTGCGCGAATCGCCCTGAATCCCGCCCAAAAGCCGCCCCCCCGCGACGCTATGTTGCGCATGGCCTGACAGGCGCGCGTCGGGGTGCTAAGGCAGCGCCCATGAATCAGATCGCACCCCAACCGCTTGCTGCCGATCCGCTGGCGCTTGTCACCGACCTTGCGCGCGGGGCGCGGCTGGCGCAGCGCCAGCTCGCGGCGATGCCACGCGATGCGCGGGCGGCTGCGCTGCGCCTTGCGGCGCAAACGCTGCGCGATTCTGCACCAGCTGTGCTCGCCGCCAATGCCAAGGATCTTGCAGCGGGCGAAGCGAACGGGCTGTCGGGCGCGATGCTGGATCTGCTGGCACTGAATGAGGCGCGCCTTGCGGGGATTGCCGATGCAGTTGCGGCGGTGGCCGATCTGCCCGATCCGGTGGGCCAGATCATCGATTCGAGCCAGCAGCCCAATGGCCTTCAGTTCAGCCGCATCCGCGTGCCCATCGGGGTGATCGGGATCATCTACGAAAGCCGCCCCAACGTCACCGCCGATGCCGCCGCATTGTGCGTGCGGGCGGGCAATGCGGCGCTGCTGCGCGGGGGGAGCGAGGCGGTGCATTCCAACCGCGCGATCCACGCCGCGCTGATCGCAGGGCTGGTCGAAGGCGGCGTGCCTGCTGATGCGGTCCAGCTGATCCCCACGCAAGATCGCGCCGCGGTGGGCGCAATGCTGACGGCGAGCGGGCTGATCGACATGATCGTGCCGCGCGGGGGCAAGAGCCTGGTCGCGCGGGTGCAGGCCGACGCGCGGGTGCCGGTGCTCGCGCACCTTGATGGCATCTGCCACACCTATGTCCACGCCGCCGCCGATCCGGACATGGCACGCAGGCTTGCGGTCAACGCCAAGCTGCGCCGCACCGGCGTCTGCGGCGCGATGGAGACCTTGCTGATCGATGCCGCCTTACCCGATGGGCCCGGACTTGTCGCGGCACTGATAGATGCGGGC
>JAKFWB010000276.1 GCA_021732945.1 Porphyrobacter sp. | reverse complement strand
CGTGCTCTGGATCGCCATCAGGATGCTCACCGGTGACCCGCAGAAGTTCTATGGGCTGTTGTTCGGCATTGGCTTTTCCACCCTCCTGATCACCCAGCAGATGACGATCTTCGTCAATCTGGTCGAACGCGGGGCCAGCGGAGTTTACAACGCGCCCGAAGCCGAAGTGTGGGTGATGGACCCGGTCAGCCGCACCACTGATGTCAGCTATGCGATGCCCGGCACGGCGCTTGATCGGGTGCGCTCGGTCAAAGGCGTGGAATGGGCCGTGCCGCACCTGCGCGCGCAGGCCAATGTTCGCACCACCGAAGGCGATCTGGAAGGCGTGGCGGTGATCGGCGTCGATGATGCGACGCTGATCGGCCTGCCCGAACGCATGAAAGAAGGCGACAAGTCGGTGCTGTTCGCGCCCGATAGCGTGGTGATCGATGATACCGGCACCACCCGCTTCTTCCCGCCCGAACAAAGCCCGATTGGCGAACGGCTCGAACTCAATGATCAGCGCGCAGTGATCCGCGGCATCGCGGATTCGATCCCGAGCTTCACCAGCACCGTGGTGCTCTACACCCGCTATTCCAACGCGCTGAACTTCGTCCCCGGCACCCGCAACCGCCTGTCGTTCGTCCTCGTCGGCGTGAGCGAGGGCGAAACGCCTGAAAGCGTCGCCGCGCGGATCGAGGCGGAAACCGGGCTCAAGGCCGAAACCCGCAATGAATTCTCGCAGGCCGGGGTCAATTTCATCATCGAAAACACCGGCATCCCGACCAATTTCGGGATCACCGTGTTCCTCGGCTTTGTGGTGGGCATCGCCATCGTGGGCCTGACCTTCAGCCTGTTCCTGCGCGACAACATCAAGCAATTCGGCGCGCTAAAAGCGATTGGGGTCACCAACACCAAAATCATGAGCATGGTCGCCGTGCAAGCGGGGATGGTTGGCATGATCGGCTATGCGCTCGGCGTGGCGGGCACGGTTGCGTTTATCAAAGGGTTCAGCGCCAATCCGTTCTTCAAGGGGTTTTATATCCCTTGGCAGATCCCGCTGATCAGTCTCGTGGCGGTGGTGATTATCCTCGCCCTCACCGGGTTCATCGCGATCCGATCCGTTCTCAAAACCGAACCGGCCTCGGTGTTCCGGTGAGCGAGGCGGCTATGAGAGATTTGGGCGTCATGGACACGACAAGCATCGGCGGCTGCGCCCCCGAAGCAGCGATCTGCGCGCGCGGGATTGCCCGCGATTTCGAGGCCGGGCAAACCACCATCCGCGTACTGCACGGGA
Organism: Porphyrobacter sp.; assembly: GCA_021732945.1. Taxonomy (GTDB): domain Bacteria; phylum Pseudomonadota; class Alphaproteobacteria; order Sphingomonadales; family Sphingomonadaceae; genus Erythrobacter. The sequence goes on along the minus strand of JAKFWB010000276.1, from coordinate 3,634 downwards.
TCGATACAGACATCCGTTCGGGCGAGATGACCTTTGTCGTGGGCGAAAGCGGATCGGGCAAAACCACGCTGATATCGATCATGTGCGGCATCCTTTACCCGACCGAGGGTGAGGTGAAGGTGTTCGGCACCGACATCTACAGCCTGACCGATACCGAACTGGTCAATTTTCGCCTGAAGAATATCGGCTTTATCTTCCAGCAGTATAACCTCATCCCCTCGATTGATGTCGCCGCCAACGCCGCTGTGCCGTTGATCGCCCAAGGCGTGCCGATTGCCGAAGCGCGCGAACGGGCCAAGGTGCTGCTCGACAAGCTCAATATCGGCAATCAGGCGGACAAGCTGCCGCGCCAGCTTTCGGGCGGGCAGCAGCAACGCGTCGCCATTGCCCGCGCGCTGGTGCATGAGCCGCGGCTGGTGGTGTGCGATGAACCCACCGCTGCGCTTGATGCCTCATCGGGTCGCCGGGTGATGGATCTGCTGCGCGAGGTCGCCGTGGCGCCGGATCGCGCCTGCATCATCGTCACCCACGATAACCGCATCTTTGACTTGGCCGACCGAATCATCGTGCTCGAAGACGGGCGCGTTACCCATGACGGCAAGGAAATGCCCGATGGCCACTAGGCTGTATCGGCATTCAGCCCTGACGGCCTGCAAATGGCCCATTTTCAGGCTTCCGGTGCTCACGGCCCGTAAGGCCGCTGCGCTCCGGGTCCTGAAATGCACCATTTTCGGCACGTCATCATCTGAATGTCGATACAGCCTAGCACCCCCCTCCCCTCTCAATCCGCCGAGGACGCCATGTTCCGCAATCTAAGCTTTGCCCGCCAGATCCTTCCGGTCGCTGCGCTGATCGGCGTGGCGATTGCTGCATGGTTGATTTTCGTCGGCCTGCCCGACCGTTCACTGGCCGAGCCTGCCGAACAGCCGCCCAAGGCGGTGGGCAAGCTTGCGGGCGAACCGCGCGTGGCAGGGGCCGGGATTGTCGAGCCTTCGAGCGAGGTGATCGATATTGGCTCGGCGCTGTCGGGCCTTGTCACTGATGTTCGGGTGCGCCCCGGTGATCTCGTCGGCAAGGGGCAGGTGCTGTTCACCGTCGACGCCCGCGCCGCCCGCGCGCAGTTGGCGCAGTCGGATGCCGCCATCAATGAAGCGCGCGCCGCGATTGCCGAAGCAACCGCCGCGCAGAAGACCGCGCGTCAGCAGCTGGCGCTTTACCGCAACCTGTCCGATCCCGCCGCCGTCAGCCGCGCCGAAGTGATCCGCGCCGAGGGTGAGGAAGCCGCCGCGACCAGCCGCCTTGGCCTCGCCCGTGCGCGCCTTGCCGCAGCGCAGGCCGCATCCTCCTCCGCCCGCACCGAGATTGACCGGCTGGTGATCCGCGCCCCGATTGCGGGCGAAATCCTTACCGTGAACATCCGTCCCGGCGAGTTCGTCTCGACCATGGGCGGAACGTCGCAGCCCTTCATGCAGATGGGCCAGACCAACCCGCTGCACGTGCGCGTCGATATTGACGAGAACGAAGTGGCGCGCGTTGCGCTTGGCCAGCCTGCGGTCATTTCCCCGCGCGGGGCAGCAGAACTGCACGTCAACGCCACCTTCGTGCGCGCCGAACCGCTGGTGATACCGAAGCGGTCGCTGACCAACTCTGCGGCAGAACGCGTCGATGTGCGGGTGCTGCAACTGATCTATGCGCTGCCCGAAAGCGATGCCTTCCGCGTCGGTCAGCAGATCGACGCCTTCATTCCGGCGAAAGCAGCGCCCGCCTCGACGGGGGGCTGAGGCGATGCGCCGCCCGCTTTTCTCTACGTCGCTGCTGGCGCTGACGCTTGCCGCGTGTTCGGCCAACCCTGCGCCGGAAATCGCCACACCTACGCCGGAGCTGCCCAACGCGTTCTTTTTCGCGCCAGACGCGGCCGCACAAACCAGCCTCGCCGCGCTGATGCCCGCGAACGACCCAGCTTACCGCGCGCTGTCCAACGCCGCCATCGCAGGCGCGCCGAGCCTTGCCGAAGCCGCCGCCCGGATTGACGCAGCGCGCGCCGGTGCAAGAGGAGCGGGCGCCGCGCGCCTGCCGAACATCACCGCTGATGGCAACGTCCGCCAGAACCGCATCAACACCGCGCAATTCGGGCAAGCCGGGCAGCAGGGCTTCGTCCCCGCCGAGCAGACATTCTACGGCGCGAACATCACCGCGAGCTGGGATCCAGATATTTTCGGACAGCTGAAAGCGCAGGAGCGCGCGGCCATCGCCCGGATCGATGCCGCCAGCGCGCAGGCCCAAGGCGTGCGGCTCGCATTGCTGGCTGAAATCGCCGCCAGCGTCACTGATTGGCGCGTGATCGAAGCCCGCGCCGCTGCGATCAAGGATGATGCCTCGGCCGCGCAGGCGCTCGCCGGGCTTGCCAAAGTGCGCGAGGATGCGGGGATCGCACCCGGTTTCGACCGCGTCCGCGCCGAAGCGACCGCGAGTTCATCGCAGGTGCGCCTCGCTGCGCTGGAAAGCGAGCGTGCTCGGTTGATCGGGAGGTTGGTGACGCTGACCGCGCAGGATGCCGCCACGGTGCGCGCCGCCTTGGCGCAGGCAGCGCCGGAGCTCGCCCCTGCGGCTGCGCCCGCTTCGCTGCCGTCGGAATTGCTCGCCAACCGGCCCGATGTCGCCGCCGCCGCTGCGAACCTCGCCGCCAGCGACGCAGACCTCGCCGCCGCCGCCCGCGCGCGCTTCCCGCGTATCACGCTCTCGGGCGTGATCGGGTTGCTGGCATTCGACCCCGAGGATTTCTTCGACACCGACTCGATCGTCGGCACGTTTACTGCTGCGGTTGCCGGGCCGCTGCTCTGTTTTGGGCGCGTGGGCGCGCAGATTGACGGCGCGGCGGCAGATAAGCGCGCTGCCTTTGCCGCCTATCGCGGGGCGGTTTTCACCGCGCTGGGCGATGCCGAAGCTGGCTATGGCCTCGTCACCGCCGCTGACAATGAAGCGCGGCTTTCGGTTGAGGAGCGCGATCTGCTGGCCCGTGCGGCAGGGCTGGCTGAAACGCGTTACCGCGCGGGGCTGGCCAGTTTCCTCGAAGTGCTCGAAGCCCGCCGTGCGGCTGATGCCAGCGGGGAGCGCGCGGCTGCTGCGCTAGGCCGTGCGGCACGAGCGCGGATCGTGCTGTGGCAGGCGTTGGGCGGCGGGGTGAGTTCAGCCCAATAATCCAAACTCCGTTCGTCCTGAGCTTGTCGAAGGACTGTCCTTCGCTTTTGGCGGCACACCAAGACGCCCGAAGAAAAGCAGCCCTTCGACAAGCTCAGGGCGAACGGGAGTGGGTTTAAACCCGCCGCCTAATCAAAGCCGACCGCTCGCACCGGCACACCACTTCATCGCGCTGGTTCCACATTTCGTGAACCCAGGTTACGATCCCGGCATCGGGGCGTGTTTTGCTTTCGCGGAGCTCCTTGACCTCGGACGTGGCGCGCAGCGTATCGCCGATAAACACCGGCTTGGGCGTCACCACCTTGTCGAAACCGAGATTGGCGACCAGCGTGCCAAGCGTGGTGTCCCCCACCGACAGCCCGACCAGCAGGCTGAAGGTGAAGGTGGAGTTCACCAGAATCTGCCCGTAACCGCTCGCCTTGGCTGCCTCGACATC
>JAKFWB010000382.1 GCA_021732945.1 Porphyrobacter sp. | reverse complement strand
CCAATTGCGCCACCAGGGGCTCTCGATATCGTCCGGCAACCGCGAGAGCATGGTGAAATCAAGCTCGCTGCTGGGGGGAAGATCCTGAAACACCCCTGCAATCCTGACGGACCGCGTCTCGCCGCCTATCGTAATCGTCATGCTTTGGCCGACTGCCGCGCCTGTGCCAAAGTACCGCTCTGCAATGCTACGCGACACCAGCACGTTCGCTGGGTCGGCGAGCGCGCCGCGGCCGATCCCAGAGACCATCGGAAGCTCAAAGACGTCGAAAAAGCTGTCATCCACGCGCTTCAGCTTCTCGGCCGATGCGACGCCGTTCTCCATCACGGACGCGTCAATCGGTTCGATCCGGGTGCCGACGATACCGGGGAAATCTTCGCGCAATTGCTCCAGCAGACCACCCATTGTCCAGTGATGCCGACCGCTGAATGGCTGGTCCGGTACTCTCAGATCGGTCTGGACCAGATAGACGTTGTCTTGGTTCGGCAGCCACTTCTCGAAGCTGGTTTCAAATCGCACGTAGAGGCCCAGCACGATAATGGTCGCAATGCCGATGGCGAGCCCCCCGATATTGAGCGCCGCGTAAACCCGGTGCAGCGTCAGCGACCGGTAGAGCGACAGAAGCGCAAAGCTGTTCATAGGGACCGCATCGCCGACGCGACGATCCGCCCATCAAGCATGTCGATCCGGCGCTTGGCCATGTCGGCATGGCTGGGTGAGTGCGTGACCATCACGATGGTCGACCCGCTATCATTCAGCGTGGTGAGAATGTTCATCACCTGCTCGCCGTTGGCGGTATCGAGGTTGCCGGTCGGTTCGTCGGCCAGGATCAGCTTGGGATCGCCCACGATGGCGCGGGCAATCGCCGCGCGTTGCTGCTGTCCGCCGGAAAGCTGATGCGGGAAGTGCCGGGCGCGGTGGGCGATGCCGATCCGGTCCATTGCGGCGGCGACCCTCGCCTTGCGGTCGCCTGCATCCTTGCGATAGGCGAGACCCAGCGCGACGTTCTCCTCAATCGTCAGTTCATCGATCAGATTGAAGCTCTGGAACACAAATCCGAGCGAGGCTGCGCGGAACTGCGCAAGGTCGCTTTCAGGCAATTGCGCCAGATCGCGCCCGCCGAACAGATATTGCCCCGAAGTCGGCCGGTCGATGGTGCCGAGCGTGTTGAGCAGCGTCGATTTGCCACATCCCGATGGGCCCATGATCGCCACGAACTCGCCCTCGGCAATGGCAAGATCGATTCCCGCAAGGGCTGTGGTTTCAACCTCATCGGACCGGTAGCGTCGCTCGATCGCCTGCAATTCGATCATGTCATTCTTCCTCTTTGGACCTAGCTGATATTCAGCAGATCACCCTCGACCTGCGACAGATTGCTTGTGATGATGACCTCGCCCGGCTTGAGCCCGGACAGAATTTCGACCTGCCGCGGGTTGCGCCGACCGACTCCGATGGTGCGGCGGCGCGCTTGATTGCGATTGGTATCGAGCACGAAGACGTTGTTGCCGCCCGCGCTCAACCAACCGCCCATCGGCACGACCAGCGCGCGTGTCGCTGCCCCCAGCTGAATGCGGACATCCAGCGTCTGCCCGCGATTGAGCCGCGCCTTTACCGGGCCTTCGAAAGCAAGTTCCACGCGAAAGCGCCCGTTGCTAACGGTTGGCAAAACCTTGGCAACCACCAGTTTTGCCCCCTCGGCGGTCTGGCCGGTTTGGCGCGCTCGGACCCGGCCAAGGTAAAACTCGTCAACCTCGGCAACCAGTTTCCATTCGCTTTCGCTGTCGATCTGTCCGGCCGGATCACCTGCGGCCAGAGCTTGACCGGGCTGGAGCGTGAAATTGGTGAGCCTTCCGCTGCGCGGCGCGCGGATCGTGAGGGCATCGAGGCTCGCGCGCAGTGCGCCGAGCGTGGTTTGCAACCGGTCGCGCGTCTGGTCGAGCATTGTGCCTTGTGCGGCAGTAAAGCGCTGTTCGGACACCATCCCCCGCTTGAGTTCATCCACACGGCCAAGCTGAAACTCAACCTCGGTTACGTACCGCTGGATCCCCGCGTCCGACAGAAAGCCGCGTTCGTGCAACTGACGCCGTGCATCATATTCGCGCTGGGCCTTCACCAGATCATACTGTGCCTGCGACAGCTGCGCCTTGCGATCCGCCTGACTGCGGGCAATGCCAAGATTCTCGCTGGCGACCCCCCCAAGCTGGCTGGCGATCTGCGCTTCCTGGGTCATCACCTGCAACCGCAATTCCGCATTGGCAAGCTGCGCCAGCGGCTGTCCCTGTGTGACAAGCGCACCATCTTCTACCAGCAAGGCCTCCACCTGCCCGCCGCTCATGACGCCCACCAGTGTTGTTACGGCTGGGGCCACCTCGGCGCGCACTGGCAGGTAGTCCTCGAAGCTGGCGAGCTCGACCGGGCCCGTAGCAATCGAATCGAGACGAATATCGGTCGATCCGCTTGCAGGGACGATCGCCCACAGGGCCGCTGCCGCCAGAATGATGGCAACTGCAATGACGATACCACGCCGCAACCACCATGCGCGGCGCTTGGGCGGGATCGCACGGTCCATCGCGTCCCCCGTTAGCGGAGGCGAAGAAAGATTTGCGTCTGAACCGGTTTCGTCCATCATGATGGCACTATCTCTCATCCCTGCTGAACTACCTAAACCATTATGAAAACAACGAATTCCAGCACCTCCGCGAATTCCGAACGTTCGCGTCCGGACACACTGTCCGGTTCCGGACAGTCGGATCGCCAGTCAAGCGTTGCGGCACGCTCGATTCTTTTGATCGACGACAACAATGATGTCGCCCGCGCGGTCGAAATTGCATTCCGCATGGCCGGGCACAGTGTCGAGCGCGCTGACAATGCACAGGATGCCTATTCAAGGCTGGCCCTGCGGCGGTTCGATGCGATCATCCTTGATCTCAACTTCACTCCGGGAACGACGGACGGGTCGGAGGGTCTGGCGTGCCTCGCTCGCATCCTTGCTGACAACCCCAGTGCTTGTGTGGTGCTGCTGACCGCTCATGGCGGCGTCCGTATTGCCGTCGCTGCGATGCAGGCAGGCGCGCGCGATTTTGCTGTGAAACCATGGAACAATGCCGATTTGATCGCCAAGGTGGAGGCGGCGATTGCCCGAGCACCTGTCGCGAATGCCGGGTCAGCTTTCGCGGCAATCAAGGCTGGGACGGACCGCGCCGTCCCGCCGACCCAGCCCGCCAGCCTGCTCGGCGAATGTCCCGCAATTGTGGCGTTACGCGACCTCATCCACCGGATTGGCCCGACCGACGCTGGCGTCACTATCACTGGGCCATCCGGCAGTGGCAGGAGCTTGACCGCCCTTGCATTGCACGCGTCATCGCAAGACTCGGCGCAAGACGCCAGACAGGTTGATCTGCGTGATATGTCGCAATGGGAGCAACTGGCGGAGATGCGCGGCACAGTCATCCTGCGTCACCCGGATCGCATCGATGAGATCGCGCAGCAACGCCTGCTCGCCGTGCTGCCGGGCGGCGCACGTCTGATCGCCATTGCCGATGATCTGGACCTCATCCTTCCGGCGCTGCGGCGGCAGATCGCGGTGGTCGAACTGACGGTTCCGCCGCTGGCCGAACGCGGCGAGGATGTGGTGCTGCTCGCCCGGCATTTCCTGCGCCTCGCTGCCGAACGGCATGGCCGCCCGCTGCTGCCGCTGAGCGAAGGGGCAATGGACGCCATCCGGGCGGCGCGCTGGCCCGATGAAGTGCGCGGCCTTGCGTTGGCTGCCGAGCGGGCGGTGCTGCTGGCAGAGGGTGACATGATCGGGCCAGAGGCGTTCGCCGCAGCCATTCAACCAGCAATCTCCGCCACACATGGCCGTGACACAGGAACGCCAGCGCGGTTCGATCTCGACCAGACCGAGAAGGCCCTGATCCAGGCTGCACTGCGCGAATACGGGCATAACATCAGCCACGCAGCGCAAGCACTTGGGCTTAGCCGGGCAAGCCTGTATCGCCGAATGGAACGTCATGGCCTCTAGCAACGCAGCCCGGGCAATCGGCCTTGGGACTGGTATGGCGCTGAGCGCTGTCGCGGCCACGCTGGCATTACAGGCAGGCATGTGGGGAGCGCTCACCCTCGCCATTCTGGCGACATTGTGGTTCGCCAGTTCGCTATACTGGCAGGCTGCGCGCCTGCCGGTTGCGACCGCGACGCATCCCGAGCCCGTGTCCGACCAATTGCCGGCCGATCCGGGTACTCTGCTCCACAGGCTCCTGCTCGACGCGGCACCAACCCCGCTGGTCGCGCTTCATCACGATCATGCCCGTGCATTGAACCGTGCCGCGCGGCAGATGTTCGGGACCGACGCGCGCATCCTGCCCATCCCCGGTAGCCTTGCCGATCAGGCCGCGACCCACTTGCATCACGAAGGACGTCGCTGGCGGATTGACCGGGTCCGGACACAGGGTGACCCGGCGGTCGTCGCCATTGTCGCGCTGGTGGATGTCGAAAGCGAGGCTAGTCTTGCCGAGGCCCGCGCCAGTGCCGAGCTGATCGAGGTGCTCGGCCATGAATTGCTCAACGGACTCGCCCCCATCGTTTCACTCGCCGAAAGCGCGCAGGCGGCAGCCGTTGGCGATCCGGTTGATAACGCGCTACTGAAGGAGATCCTCTGCCCGCTCAAACGGCGAGCGGAAGGCCTTGAGCGCTTCGCAAGAGCCTATCGCGAACTGGCGCGGTTACCGGCCCCCACCATGCAGCAATGGGATGTCACAGAATTCCTGCATGACCTGCGCCAGGGTTTCCTCCGTCAGTGGCCAGCAATCGAATTTCATGTTGGAGCCGGCTACGCATCCGACTGGCGGTTTGACCGGGACCAGCTGTCGCAGGCGCTCTGGGCAGTGTTGAAAAATGAGGAAGAAGAGGAGAGAAAAGGGTCGTCGGCT
>JAKFWB010000200.1 GCA_021732945.1 Porphyrobacter sp. | reverse complement strand
CGCAGCGCGAACCTTCGATGCCCTGATCGACGCCATCGGCGATATCTGCCGCCTCTATCTTCCCAGCGAATGCCAAAACTACTTTAAGGCAGCAGGATATGGGTCAGATTAACAGCACGATGCTTTAATCGAGCGCACGCCAGCCGCGTCAAGCTGGCGTACCAGTCTGGCATAGTGATCGCGCGGCCACGGCCAGCTTTGGATCGCGGCCATGCTTGCCGCGTCCATTTCGACCACATGAACTTGCCCGCTGGCAGGCCGTTCTAACAGCGCAAAAGTGAGCTCGTTGAGTTGGCGTTCGGCCGGACGGAACGATCCGCCGATGGCCGCAACCAGCACCATCACCACCAGTGCCAGCGTGCCAGCGGCGCGCTGCCAGCGGTATGAGAGAAGGTCCGGCATGATGGTGGGCAAAGGTGTCAAGATCGCAAGGGCCGAGCTTTACAGCCCCGGATGATCGCGTGGTGCGAGTGCAGGATCATCCATTCTGGGTCCCGGATTTAGATCAATGCCAATACCTCCGAGCCGAACCCTGACGCGCGGCCCCCGGTCATTTCCTGCGGCATCATCGCCATTACCGTTGCCGTTGCCGTTGCCGCTGCCATCATTTCCGCTGCCTTCATCGCCGGTCCCGTTGCCGCCGCCGTTGCCGTTGCCATTCCCGTTATTGCCGTTGCCGTTGCCGTTTCCAGCGCCGCCATCGCCGTTGTCGCTACCGTTGTCAGCGCCGTCGTCATCATCGTCACGATCATCGCCGTCGTCACCGTCAGCGTCACCGGCACCGTCATCGTCGCCGCCTAGGTCATCATCACCGGCCCCGCCGTTGCCGTTGGCAGCTTCGTTGCCATCGCCAGCGTCATCTTCGTCGCCGTCGTCGCCCATGTCATTGCCGGCAGAGCCGTTGTCGCTTCCGCCGTCGCCGTTACCAGAACCACCACTTCCACTGCCCGAACCAACGCCGCCATTGCCCCGGCCGCTGTCCGAACCGAAAGCTGGCGATCCGCCGCGATTGGTGTTTTCGGACACCACCACAGCGGCAATCACCGCAACCTCGCCAGAAGCAAAGCCGCCCGAATAGCGGCTGACGTCGCCGGGGCTGCTCGCGATCGCTTCATCCACCCGGTTAGCGGCGTTTTCGGAAGCTGCGGCAGGAGCAGGTGTCGCAGCTGTGCCGCTGACGGGCCGCGCGGGCGAATCGATCACCTTGCGGCCATCGCCTTCAACCACCATCCGCATCATATCGCCGGCAGCCACCATCGCCACTGCCCCTGGCAGGATCATTTCGCGCGCGCCGCCATCCATGGTTGACACTTCCACCGCACCCTCGGTCACCTGAAGGGTCGCTCCGTCTGGTCCGACGGTGATTACAAAGGTCGTCCCCTTCACCACCGCCGCCAGATAGGGCGTCTGCACACCGAAATGCGGATCGCGCTGCTTGCCGATATTGAACAGCGCGCTGCCATAGTCCTGGATCACCTGCATCAGCGAGCGTTCCTTGGTCGCCTGCGGAATCCGGATCTGGGCATTCTGGCGCAGCGTCACAAACTCGCGGCCGCGCACCAGAACGGCAGTGGACCGGGCAGCGGTGCGCACTGTCGCGCCCGGTGCGACGGCGAGCCCGGTGGCGGCCTTGCGCTCTCCGCTGGCATCAATCACGATCACATTGCCCTTGGCCTCACTGACCCTCCAGCCCGCTTCCTGCGCAAGCGCAGCCGTGCCGCTGAACAGCAACAGCAGGATCGGCATTAACAGACGAGACAACAGACGCATGGGAATCTCCTTGTCTGCGATTTAGTCGCGCAGTTCTGCATGTGGGGTTGATAGGGTTGGTAAAGAAAAGATTAGCTGATTTTTGCTTAACCATTTTGGGCTAGCCCCTGCCGTGATTCTCAGGGAGCTTACAGTTCTTGCGTTGGTTAAAGGCGATATCATTGGGGCCATTGCTGCTCGCTGGTCATGGACTGGCGGCGCAGGATGCGTTTGACCGCACCAGCCCGGTCCAGCAGGTTGAACGTGATCGCCCGCTGGCTGAGGTTGATACGGCCATCCGGATCGAAGTGCAGCCGGTGCTGGATCAGCCTCTCGGTCCGGCGGACACGGCCACGCTGGCTGTGGGTTCTGTGGTGATTGACGGGTTGGAAGTGCTATCCCGCCGCGATTTTGCCGCTGCAATCGAACCTTTCGCAGGCCGCAATCTTGATCGCGCTGAACTGCGCCAGCTAACCGACGCCGTGGCCGATGCTGCGCGTCAGCGCGGCTACATCCTCGCCACCGCGTGGATTCCGGAACAGGCCTTGGTCGGCGGGATGCTGCGGGTGCGGGTTGATGAAGGCGCGATTGATGATGTGCGGGTGGAAGGGTCCGATGATCCGGCGATCCGCGCGCAGCTGCAACGCCTGATCGGCCGGGGACCGATCACTTTGGCCGCATTGCAACGCGAAGTGCTGCTGGCCGATGATCTGCCGGGCGTGTGGATTCGCAGCACCCGGTTCGAAAATGATGGCCAGCGCCGGGTGCTGGTGGTGGACGCGCGGCGGCAGGATTTCAGCGGATCGGCGCTGGTGACAACTGACGGGACCCGGCCGGTCGGCCCGGTGCGCGCGCGGATCGATTTGAATGCCAACGGCCTGATCTCCCCGCGCGATCGGGTGGATCTCAGCTACACCATGTCGCCGATCGATCCGGATGAGCTGCGGTTCGTCAACGCCCGCTACAGCGTCGTCGTGAATGATCATGGCACCTCTCTTGGCCTGCTTGGCAGCTATTCGCAGACCCAGCCCGGTGCCTATCTGGCCGACCGGCAAATCGAAGGCGAAGCCTGGCAAGGCGGCATCCGCCTGCGCCACCCGCTGTTGCGCACGCAACAGCGCAGCCTGTGGCTGGAAGCGAGCGCGGAGTTGCAGGATTTGCGCCAGGACCGCGCCGGCGTGCTGTCCCGGCATGATCGCATCGCGCTCGCACGGGTGGGGTTCTACGGCTATGCCCCGCTCGCTGGTGGCACCTTGCAAGGCCGCGCCACGGTAAGCCGCGGGTTTGATGTGCTCAATGCGACTCGGTTGGGCGATCCGCTCGCTTCGCGCACCGATGCTTCGTCCGAATTCACGACCCTCTTGTGGTGGCTGGGCTGGCAGCGCGGGTTGGCAAAGCGGGTCAGCCTGTCGCTGGCTGCAAGCGGACAGTTTGCAAGCGATCCGCTGCTGATCGGCGAAAGCTTTGCCTTGGGGAGCAATGCCTTCCTGCGCGGCTATGATTTCTCGCAACGTGTCGGCGATCAAGGCATCGCGGGCGTGGGCGAATTGCGGTATGATTGGCCCGATGCGCTGGGGCTGGTGCCCAATGTGCAGCTCTATGCCTTTGCCGATGGCGGGACGGTATCAAACCTGGCCGACGGATTGGGCGGGGGCACGCTGGCATCGAGCGGCGGGGGCTTTCGCGCTGACATCACCCGCAATCTCGACCTTGATTTCGAAATCGCCGTGCCACTGACCGAAGACCGCTACGATACTGAAGACAAGACGCCGCGCCTCAATCTCAGGGTGGTGCAGTCGTTCTGAACCGGTTAGGCGGATGCCATGGACATGGCTGACCTGCTGCAACGCTACTTTGGCACCCGCGAGCTCGAGGACGTCGCCCCTGCGGCGCTGCCCGCCGGGATTGAACGGATGCGGGTCGATTTCGGGATGACGCAGGATCGCGGCCCGCGCTTTGCGCTGTGGACGCTGCTGCTGGTGCTAGGCGATGCCCCCGATCTCGACGTGGCTTTCAAGGATGAGGAAGACCGTGAGGCCGCGCGCAATCTGATGGACATGCTGGCCGCCGCATCGCCCGAATAGGGACGGCTGCAACCGCGCGCGATTTAATCACAAGCCAAACACCCCGAAACTGTGTATGGGCACGGGATTGACGCCCTGCGCGCCCTCGCCCTTGGCTGGATCTGCGCTCCGTCGTCCCCCTTGTCTCCCCGCCTGCCTCCCATGGCGGCGCCCTTGTCTTGAAAGCCTTCTCCCCATGCCCTTTCCCGATCTGCCCGCTGGCCTCGCCGAGGCCCTAACCACGCGCGGCTATACCGCCCTCACCCCGGTGCAAACCGCCGTGCTGGAGCCAGAGGCTGAGGGCCGCGATCTGGTGGTTTCGGCGCAGACCGGATCGGGCAAGACCGTCGCTTTCGGCCTTGCCTTTGCTGATCAGGTGCTGGGCGAAGATGGCCGGGTGCGCCGCGCCGCCGGGCCGCTGGCGCTGGTGATTGCACCAACGCGTGAATTGGCGCTGCAAGTGGCGCGCGAATTGGATTGGCTCTACCATTCCGCAGGAGCGAAAATCGCCACCTGCGTGGGCGGCATGAACCCGCAGCAAGAACGCCGCACCCTGCAGGCGGGTGCCAACATCGTCGTCGGCACGCCAGGCCGCTTGCGCGATCATCTGGAACGCGGCGCGCTTGACCTGTCGGCGCTTTCTGCGGTGGTGCTCGATGAAGCCGACGAAATGCTCGACATGGGTTTCCGCGAAGAGCTTGAGGAAATCCTCGATGCTACCCCAACGGAGCGCCGGGTGCTGATGTTCTCGGCCACGATGCCGCGCCCGATTGAAGCGCTCGCCCGCCGTTATCAGCGCGACGCCCTGCGCATTACCAGCGGTGGCAGCGAGCGTGGGCACGGCGATATTGCCTATCAGGCCGTCACCGTCTCGCCTTCGGAAATTGAGAACGCGGTGGTCAACCTGCTGCGCTTTCACGAGGCGGAAACCGCGATCCTGTTTTGCGCCACGCGCGACAATGTCCGCCACCTTCACGCGACCTTGCAGGAACGCGGGTTTGGTGTGGTCGCGCTATCGGGAGAACATTCGCAGCAGGAACGCAACCAGGCGCTGCAAGCCCTGCGTGATCGCCGTGCGCGCGTGTGTGTGGCAACGGACGTTGCGGCGCGCGGGATCGATCTGCCT
>JAKFWB010000022.1 GCA_021732945.1 Porphyrobacter sp. | reverse complement strand
TTTCCGCCTCGCTCGGTCCGGTCAGGAAGTGGCGGACCGTCGCGGTGGTCGCCGCAGCGCCTACCAAGGTCGCCTGCGTCGCGGTGGTCCCATTGGACGCGGTGTTGGTAATGGTGCGCGCGCCGCCATCACCCACACGGCCAGGAAGCGCGGCGAGCATCTGGTTGTTGGTCCGGTCGGTGAAGGCACCATCATCGGTTTGGATCCACAGCAGCGGACGGCCCACGCCCGAGGGGTTTTGCGGGCGGGCGAACCATAGGCCATCCGGGCTGGAAAAGTCATTATCGGCATTCAGGCCCGACAGGTTGACGTTTGCCGCGCTGGCATCGACCGAATCCGCCCCGAACAGGTAGATATCCCAGCGGAACGCCGTCGCCATGGGCAAGTCGCCATTTTCCCGGATGCGGATGATGTGCCCGTTGGGGTTGCCCGATGTCGAACCCGATCCAATCGGCTCGACATAATGCCGCGGGTTAGCAGCGTTGGTGTCATTGATTGGCCGCAGCGCGGCGTTGTTGTTGGTGAGAGTCAGGTACACCTCGCCATTGGCCGGGTTGACCGCAGTCCATTCCGGACGGTCCATCGGGGTCGCGCCGACTGCATCAGCGGCGAGGCGGGTGTTGACGAGGATGTCGACCTGACTCTCGAAGGTATAGGCCGGCTCCGCACCCACAGCGGCGCGGGTCGGAACCTGACCGAATACCAGAGGCAACCAGGTGCCGGTGCCATCGGCATTGAAGCGCGCGACGTAAAGCGTGCCGGCATCGAGGTATTTGTCACCCACGGCCAAGCGATCGGCGCGGTTACGATCAGCATTGGTCCAGACCGCGTTCGACACGAATTTGTAGAAATATTAACGCCGCGAATCGTCGCCCATGTAGACCGCAACCCGCTGCCCTTCGACGAGGTTGCTGACCCAAGCGCCTTCGTGCGCAAAACGACCCAGCGCCGTCCGCTTGCGCGGGGCGTTGTTGGGGTTGAACGGATCGATCTCGACCACCCAGCCAAAAGTGTTGGCCTCGTTACGGTAGTCGGCGGTGGCTGCGCCAGTGCCGGCGCGGGCATCCCAGCGGCGGAACACCGGATCGGTGGTGGAGACCGAAGCCCAGTTGTAATTGCCGCGGTTGCTGGTGACCCCGTAGCGCCGCAGGGCGGTCAACTCACGCGCGGTGCGGTTGGCGGTGTCAGCTCCGGCGCCGGTGTTGTCGCGCCGGAAATAGCCCGCCCAGTTTTCTTCGCAGGTCAGGTTGGTGCCCCATTCGGCATAACCGTTGGCGCAATTGTTGATCGTGCCGGTGCCGGTGGTGCCGCTCGGCGAACCGAGGGTCTGGAGGAAGGCGGAGCCGCGCACCGGGCCGTTGAACACCACCGGGGTGTTGGGCGTGATGCGGCGATTGAGCGCGCTGTTTTGGACCATCACCCAATTGCGGTTGCCGGTGTCCTGGATCTCGGTCACCGACACGCCATGCGCTTCGATTTCCTTGATCGCCTCTGCCGCCGGGCGCACGCCCGAGGTTAGGTTGGTCGGGCCATTGGGGTGGAGGTACTGGATGTTCAGATTCTCGTGATTCTGCACCAGCAGCCCGCGGATCGAACTGCTATCATCGCGCATGCCCGCGGCCGACAGACCATAGTAATACAGAGCGTCGCCGTGGTCGCCGATGCGGCCAGCGAAGTTCGTATCGGTGCCGTTGTTGGCGAAAGCAGGAACGCCGGCCAGAATCGGATCGCCCAGCCGGGTTAGGACCGTGACATTGTGCCCGGTTGGCACGGTCACAATGTCGTTGAGGTTGCGCGGCACCGCCGCAAAAGCGAGTTGGGCCGGGTTGACGGTAATGGTGACGTCGTCGACCTGGCCGTTGGCTGCGATCCGGAAGCCCAGCGTCGTCGGTGCGGTAACACCCGGGGCAAAGAAGCTGCGCGTCGCTCCGGTGCCCGACAGGGTTACCGTAGGGCCAGCAAATTGTTCGACCGTGAACGACGCCGAATTGGCGACCGTTGGCGCGATGGTGACCATCCGTCCGGCGCTGGTGGTGGCATCCTGGCCGGCATTGACCAGCGTCTCGGTCGCAAAGCCAACCTGTTCATCGCTGCCGCAGGCGGTCAGCAGCGATGTGCCCAGGAAGGCCGTCGCCGATGCGCCCAGGCCCCCGAGCACGGTTTGACGGCGCGAAAAACGCTCATCCGCGATCTCATTCAGCGTGCGCTTTGCGGTGAAATTGGTGTCAACATCGCCGTCGGAATAACCGGCGTCAAAAAATGTGCTTGCCATGACCAGAATGTCCCCTCCGAGGCGAATCCCCGGTTGAGTCAGCTATGGTTTGGTTAAATGTCACTCAGGCGGCGAAGCGGTGACAAGAGCATCAAATTTCAGTCAGGCAGCGGACACGTTTGAATCTTGTCCCAGCGAATGGGCGCTTGATCGCTCGGGATTTTTGTCCGCACCGCTCACTGGTAACCCAGCAGACGCCCTAGAAAGCCGGGGCGTTCCATCGGGCGAAGCGGGCCGTGGATCGCGCGGCCGCGCGCGGGATCACGCGTCGGGCGCGGGCTGACCCACTGATCAGGCCGCGAGGAATAGAAGGTGTAGGCGCTCATCTTCGGATCTCCTGTGCGGTGGCAAACTCGTTTCACCGACAGAAATACACGGTTCGCCTTGCGGCAAGATGAATGAGCGTGTGCGGGCGATGCGCTTACGGGGACGTTTGAGATCTTCATTTTTGGCGAGAGTTCGGCGCCAAAGGCGTCGCAAGGGCGACCGCCCGCCCGCAGCGACGCGGCCTTTAGGCCGCATGAGCGAGGATGTCGCAGCCCGGACGGGCTGCGGAAAACAATAACGGCGCCAAAGGCGTCGCAAGGGCGACCGCCCGCCCGCAGCGGCCCGGAGTGAAGCAAAGCGTAACGAAGGAGTAGCCGCGAGGACGAACCTGCGGAAGCGGGTTCGCGCAACAATAATGGCAGGGGTGTGCGGACTCGAACCGCAGGCCCTCGGTTTTGGAGACCGATGCTCTACCAACTGAGCTACACCCCTGCAGCGCGTTGGAGCGGTGCCTTTATCGAAGCCATACCGGATAGGCAATCCTCTTTGCCTCTGGGCCTGCGCCGCTGTAATGTCCGACGCGATCATGCATGCCCCTGCCCGCCCTTCGATCCCGGTTGAAACCCTGCTGCTGGCCTATCGCAGCGGGATCTTTCCGATGGCCGATACGCGCGAAGACCCTGACGTGTTCTGGGTGGAACCGCGCGACCGGGCGATCATTCCGCTGGACGATCTCCACATTTCGAAATCGCTGCGCAAGGTGCTGCGCGCTGACCGGTTCATGGTGACGATTGACCGCGCGTTTGAACAGGTGATCCGCGCCTGCGCCGATCCGCGCTTGGACCATCCGGAAACCTGGATCAGCGAACGGATCGTCCAGAGCTATATCGGCCTTCACCGCGCCGGGCACGCTCATTCGGTGGAATGCTGGCTGGCGGATGGGGCCGGTCCCCCGCAGCTTGTCGGCGGACTCTACGGGGTCAATTTCGACCGGGTGTTCTGCGGCGAAAGCATGTTCAGCCGCGTGCCCGATGCCAGCAAGGTCGCGCTGACGTGGCTGGTGGCGATGTTGCGAGCGGCGGGGTTCGCGGTGCTCGATTGTCAATTCATGACCGAACACCTGCGATCGATGGGCGCGATCGAACTGGCGCAGGCCGATTACCGCAAGCTGGTGGACGGCGCCAAAGGCCAGCCCCACGCTAGCCTTGGCATGGCCTGGCGCAGCTTCAGCGAGGGACCGGTTTATGCTTCGGGTGCTGGCTCTGGCGTGGCCGAAGCGCTGGGCGAAGGGCGCGGCGCGGGCTTGCCAGCAGCGGGCTTGTCCGCCGCTGCCGAGCCTTCCTCACCCGGGAAGCGCATTGTGCAATCCTTGACCCAGACATCATAGACCGGGTGTTCAACCACGTTGAGGCTGGGCGAATCGCGGAACAGCCAGCCTGAAAACACCCGCCGATGCTGGCTTTGCCCGCGCTCCTGAATGTCGACCTGCACGAAGGCGCCGGCCTCTTGCGGCATTTCCCACGGCGCGGTGTGCTCGCAGGCGGAAAGGCGGATGATGACCGGCCCGAACTCCTGCGCTTCGCCGGGCTTCAGTTTGATCTCCTGCGAGACATTGTTGCGCTTGTTCAGCAGGCCGATCACCGCGACGCGGTCCTTCATCGGGGTTGCGCCGTAATCCTTCACCGGCGTGGACGCCGCCGAGGACGTGGCAGAGGCGGCGGGCACGGCCTCATCAAGCTTGACCTTCACGGTCTCCGGCGCGGTCGCGCCGTCACCGCACGCCGCAAGCGCGAGCGCGCCGACCAGCGCCGCTGCAAGACGAAGGGCCGCGGCCATGAGTCTTAGCTATCCGTGCCGCCGGGGGTCCAGGCTTCGTAATCGCCCACGGCACGCGCCCGCTGTCCGCCGCGCTCAAGCGCGCCTTGCGGGGCATAGGCTTGCGCCGTGCCGGTGGCGTTGGGAGTATAGTCGGCCTCCCAGATGCGCGGCGGGGGCAGGTGGCTTTCGGGCACATCATCATAAGTGCCGTGCAGCCAGCCGTGCCATTCGGCCGGAACGCGGCTGGCATCATTCGCGCCGTTGTAGATCACCCAGCGCTTGTCCCGGCTGGTGTAGGAGCCGTCATTCAAGCCCCCATTGGCCTTTGCGCCCTTTGGCTTGGCGCGGTAATATTTGTTGCCCGCACCATCCGTGCCGACATGTTCGCCGCCCGCGCGGGCGGCCCAGAGTTGCGTCCCGAAGGTGGCGCCATCCCACCAGGTGAAGATTTTTCCGAGGATTCCCATGAGCGGAGCGCCTAGCGGAATTGGAACGGAGCGCCAAGGGGGAGATCACTCGGGCAGCGTATAGACAACCCGATCCCCCGGCACGATCCCCAGTTCCTTCGCCCGGCCCGCGCGCAGTTCC
>JAKFWB010000139.1 GCA_021732945.1 Porphyrobacter sp. | reverse complement strand
GGCCCCTCCCCTGAAGGGGAGGGGAGGATCGAAGTCGACCCCGGTCACGTCCGCCCGGCCGATTTCGAACAGCAGCGGCTCTTCCAGCATCAGAGCGCGGTTGCCGGTGGTGGTGGCGGGGCCGTTATACGCGCCTTCTGCGGCGACCATGGCGGGCTTCCAACCCGATGCGTTGGGGGCGTTCATCACACGGTCTCCTGAAAACTAGGGGCAATGCTGGCTTCAAGCTCGCGGGCGAGCACTTCGATATCCGCTTCAGTGGTGGTCTCGGTCACCGCGACCAGCAGCGCATGCTCCAGCGCCGCCACGCCCGGATAGAGCCGCCCGAGCGACACCCCGCCCAGCACACCGCGATCAGCCAGATCACGCACAATCTCGCGCGCGGGCTTGCCGCCGAGCATCAGGGTGAACTCGTTGAAGAAGGCATTGTTGAGCACTTCCACCCCCGGCACCTTCGCCAAACGATCTGCCGCAAGGCAGGCGAGGCGGTGGTTTTCCGCCGCCAATTCGCGAAGGCCCTTTTCGCCCAGCAGCGTCATGTGGACAGTGAAGGCCAGCGCACACAGGCCCGAATTGGTGCAGATGTTGCTCGTCGCCTTTTCGCGCCGGATATGCTGTTCGCGGGTTGAGAGCGTGAGCACGAAGCCGCGCTTGCCCTCGGCATCCTGCGTCTCGCCGCACAGGCGGCCGGGCATCTGGCGCACATGCTTGGGATCGCGCACTGCGAACAGGCCCAGGTAAGGCCCGCCGAATTGCAGACCGACGCCCAATGATTGGCCTTCACCCACCACGATATCCGCGCCCATTTCGCCGGGCGAGGTGATCGCGCCCAACGCCACCGGCTCGGTGTTCACCACCACCAGCAGCGCGCCCTTTGCGTGCGCGGCTTCGGCCACCGGGGTGAGATCGCTGATCCGGCCGAGGATATCGGGATATTGCACCACGACGCAGGCGGTGTCCTCGTCAATCCGGGCAATCAACCCGTCGAGGTCAGGCTCGGCGGTGATCGCGGGCATGGCATCGGCGATGGTGTCGCCGGTGAAGTGCGCCATGGTCTTCACCACCTGCGCATAATGCGGGTGCAGCGCGCCCGACAGCACCGCGCGGCTGCGGCGGGTGACGCGGGTCGCCATTGCGACCGCTTCCCAGCACGCGGTCGAGCCATCATAGAGCGAGGCATTCGCCACCGCGCAGCCATAAAGCCGCGCAACCTGCGTCTGGAACTCGAACAGCATCTGCAAGGTGCCTTGCGCGATTTCGGGCTGGTAGGGGGTGTAGGCGGTCAGGAACTCGCCGCGCTGGATGATCGTATCGACGCTGGCGGGCACGTGGTGGCGGTAAGCGCCCGCGCCAAGGAAGAACGGCACCTCGCCCGCGACCATGTTCTTCGCCGCCAGCTTCTTCATGTGGCGTTCGACCGCCATCTCGCTCGCATGCATCGGCAGGCCTTTGATCGGGCCATCAAGCCGCGCGACTTCGGGCACGTCAACGAACAGATCGTCAACCGAGCCTGCGCCGATTTTCGCCAGCATCGCCTGCCGGTCGGTGTCTGTGAGAGGAAGGTAGCGCATGGGGAGAGGGTGTCCGTGGCTGGTGTGAAAGGTCAGGAAGGGGTGGCAGCGGCGCTCAAGGCGGCAAGATCAGCAAGCGTTCCGGCGAACCGCGCCGGGCCGGTGTGAGAGGTGCGCAGCCACGGGGCGAGCCAGATGCGGAACCCCGCATCGCGCACGCGGCGGCAGAAGGCGTAATCATCGGACAGCAGATGCCCGGTGTCGGGATCGATAAGCGGCTGGAACAGCGCGGTCAGATGCTCGCCCACAATCCCGCTGTCCCGGTCCAGCGCATCGGCAGCGTAGCGCAGTTCAGGATGGCGCGCGCACAGCACCTCGATCACATCGCGGCGAACCACCATCAGCCCGGTGCCGACGCGGGTCAGCTCCAGCGGCTCGTCCAGCCGGACATTGGCGCCGGGCGTGAGCGGATCGAGCGCGAAGACGCCCGAGTAACGCTCCAGCTCGGCCGGGTTGCCCTGCCCCAGCCCTTTGGCCGCAGCGGCAGCGACCAAGCCCCAATTGACCCGCCGCTTCGGGCACGGCGCGCCTACCACTGCAAGGCGATCATCCCCCTGCATCCGGGCGGCCAGATCCAGCAGCGCTTCAGGCTCGAACCCGATGTCACCATCGATGAACACCAGATGGGTCGCATCCGATTGCAGGAAGGCGGCAGCGAGCACGTTGCGCGCCCGGTCAATCGCGGCATTGTTGCTGAGCCAGGCAAAGGCGCAGGCGACATTGGCCCGTTCCGCCGCGCCCGTCAGGCCCACCACGCTGCGCAGATAATCGGCCTCGGCCCCGCTGTAGAGCGGGGTCGCAACCATCAACCGGCAGACGCGCGTGATCGTGACGGGCGGAATGTTCGTCACAGTTCGGCGACGAATGCCTTGTAGCCATCTTCGTCCATCAGCGCGTCCAACTCGCCTTCATCGGCGATGGTCATCTTGAAGAACCAGCCGTCATCCTCGGGCGAGGAATTGACCAGCGCCGGGTCTTCTTCGAGCGCGGGGTTCACTTCGGTGATCTCGCCGGTGATCGGGGCGTAGACGTCGCTCGCCGCCTTGACGCTTTCGACCACGGCGGCATCCTTGCCCTGTTCGATCAGCGCGCCGACCAGCGGCAGCTCAACGAACACGATGTCGCCCAATTGGCCTTGCGCATATTCGGTGATGCCGACGGTGGCGATATCGTCCTCAACGTCGATCCATTCATGTTCATCGGTAAAGTAACGCGGCATGGTTCAGCTCCCTCTGAAGTAGCGGTGGGGGACAAAAGGCGTGGGCGAAACGGTGGCGGCAAGGCGCTTGCCCCTGACCTCCACCTCGAGCGCGGTGCCGATGGCGGCATCGGCGCTGGCGACATAGGCCATGGCGATGGGCGCGCCGAGCGTGGGTGAAAAGCCGCCGCTGGTGACGGTTCCGATGTGATCGCTTCCGCTGAAAACTTCCGCGCCTTCACGCGCGGGCAGGCGGCCGTCGAGCTTGAGGCCGACCCACTTGCGCGCTGTGCCTTCGTTGATTTCGCGAATGATCCGGTCTGCACCGGGGAAGCCGCCTTCTGTCCTACGGCGCTTGTTGATGCCGAAGATCAGGCCTGCCTCGATGGGCGAGGTTTCGAGCGACATGTCATGGCCATAGAGCGGCAGCCCCGCTTCAAGCCGCAGCGAATCGCGTGCGCCAAGCCCGATGGGCTTCACCTCGGGCTCGGCGCAAAGCAGGTCGGCGATTTCGGCCGCGGCGTCTGCGGGGAGTGAGATTTCGAAGCCGTCCTCGCCGGTGTAGCCTGCGCGAGCGATGGTCACATCATGGCCTGCAATGGTGAACTGGCCAAAGCGCATGAAGGTCAGCGCGCTCAGCGGATAATGGCCGGTCACATGGCGCGCCAGAGCATCCGCCGCTTTCGGCCCCTGCAAGGCCAGCAACGCGCGGTCATCGAGGTAGTTGAGGGTAATATCATCGGGCAGCGCCTCGCGCAGCGTGCCCAGATCGTCCCACTTGGTCGCGCCGTTCACCACCAGATAGAGCGCATCCGGCCAGCGCGAGACCATCAGGTCATCCAGCACACCGCCATTCTCATCCAGCAGCAGCGAATAGCGTTGCTGGCCGAGCTTCAGGGTGCTGAGATCAATCGGCAGCACGGCCTCAACCGCCGCATCCAGATCAGGGCCTGACAGCAGCAACTGGCCCATGTGCGACACATCGAACAGCCCGGCATTCTCGCGCGTCCACGTGTGCTCGGCAACGATCCCCTCATACTGGATCGGCATGTTGTAGCCGGCAAACGGCACCATCCGTGCCCCGCGCGCCAGGTGCCACGCTTCGTGCGGCAGCGCGTTCAATGGCAGGTCTTCGAGGTGTTCGTCGGTATCGTGATCGGTCACTTGGAAAACATCCCCGGCAGAATACGGCAGTCCGGCAGCGCACGCGGCGCTGCTTCATAACTGCCCCCTCTGTCGGGTGACCTGAGAGCTTCGGTGCAACCGCCGACGTGGCGCAGCACCTCCCCTTCGGTGGCCGCTTGCCCGAAGGCGAGAGGCGCTTTCCAGAGTGTCACGCAGCCGAGCGGTCCGGTGGCCTGAGAGTTTCCGGGGCGGTTGCTCCTTCGGCGCCTTTGCCCCCCACAAAGGGGCGCATCGGGCTCTCCCGCTCGCCTGCCCACAACAGAATCGCTTCTGCTGCGGAAGACGCTGCTGCGATGGGCGAATTGCTGCATCGCGTCAATCGGGGGCGGTGCGGTTTACCGTGTGGAAAACGCATTTGCGCAGACAATCGTGGCCCCATAGAAACACCTGCGGCATGAACCTCACCGAAATCTATCTGATCGCCTTGCTGATCATCTTCGCGGTGCCGTGGCTGGTGTGGCGGATTTTCCGCACCGATTACTGGGCGCCGCTGGTGGTAGTGCAGATCGTCGGCGGCATTCTCCTCGGCCCCGGTGTGCTGGGTGCGGCCTTTCCAAGCTACTACGTCTTCGTGTTCAAGCCCGATGTGATCATCGCGCTGAACGGCGTCGCGTGGTGGGCGGTGATGCTGTTCGTGTTCGTCGCGGGGATCGAGCTTGATCTCTCCCAAGCCTGGAAGCATCGCGGCGAGACCGGGCTGACGGCGGGGCTGGCTTTGGGCGTGCCCCTGATCGCAGGTAGCATCGCTGCGGCGGTGATCCTGCAATTCCCCGGCTGGCGCGGGGCCGAAGGGCAATATTGGCAGGCGCTGCTCGGCATCGGCATGGCTTGCGCGGTGACGGCGCTCCCCATCCTGGTGCTGCTGATGGAGAAGCTCGGCATCCTGCGCGAGGCGATGGGCCAGCGGATCCTGCGCTATGCCAGCCTCGATGATATCGCGATCTGGGGGGTGCTGGCGCTGATCCTGCTCGATTGGGAGCGGATCGGGCGGCA
>JAKFWB010000021.1 GCA_021732945.1 Porphyrobacter sp. | reverse complement strand
GTTCGGCGCAGCCAACGGGAGGGGCTTGAGAGTAGAACAATGACCCAAACCTCCTCCTCCGCCCGCTTCATCAATATTGGCGAACGCACCAACGTCACCGGTTCGGCTGCATTCAAGAAGCTGATCATGGCGGGCGATTACGCGGCCGCGATCGAAGTCGCCCGCCAGCAGGTCGAAAACGGCGCGCAGGTGATCGACGTCAATATGGACGAAGGCCTGCTTGACGCGGTCCACGCGATGACGACCTTCCTCAAACTGATCGCCGCCGAGCCCGACATCGCGCGCGTTCCGGTGATGATCGACAGCTCGAAATTCCTCGTGATCGAGGCGGGGCTGAAGTGCGTCAGCGGCAAGCCGATCGTCAATTCGATCAGCATGAAAGAGGGCGAGGAAGCCTTCCTCGAACATGCGCGCATCTGCATGGATTACGGGGCGGCGGTGGTGGTGATGGCGTTCGATACGGTCGGACAGGCCGATACCAAGGCGCGCAAGATCGAGATATGCAAGCGCGCCTATGATCTGCTGGTGGCCGAAGGCTTCCCGCCCGAAGACATCATCTTCGATCCCAATATCTTCGCGGTGGCGACGGGGATCGAGGAACACAACAATTACGGCGTCGACTTCATCGAGGCAGTCCAAGAGCTGCGGGTGTTGTGCCCCCATGCGCATTATTCCGGCGGGCTTTCGAACCTCAGCTTCAGCTTCCGCGGCAATGAAACCGTGCGCCGCGCGATGCATTCTGTGTTCCTGTACCACGCGATCCCCGCCGGGCTCGACATGGCGATCGTGAACGCCGGGCAATTGGATGTTTACGACCAGATCGACCCCGCGCTGCGCGATGCCTGCGAGGACGTGATCCTCAACCGCGATCCCGACGCGACCGAGCGCCTCATCGCGCTGGCCGAAAGCTTCAAGGGCAAGTCGGTCGCCGATGAAAAGGCCGCCGAGGAATGGCGCGGCTGGGCGGTGGAGAAGCGGCTCGAACACGCGCTGGTCAAGGGCATCGACGCGCATATCGTCGACGACACCGAGATCATGCGCGCCGCCATCGCCGAGGCCGGGGGGCGGCCCATCGAAGTCATCGAAGGCCCCTTGATGGACGGCATGAACGTGGTCGGCGATCTGTTCGGCAGCGGCAAGATGTTCCTGCCGCAGGTGGTCAAATCCGCGCGCGTGATGAAGAAGGCGGTCGCGCACCTGATCCCCTACATTGAGGCCGAGAAGGACCTGCTCCCCGAGGAAGAGCGCAAGGCCAAGGGCAAGATCATTATGGCGACGGTGAAGGGCGATGTGCACGACATCGGCAAGAACATCGTCGGCGTGGTGTTGCAGTGCAATGGCTATGACGTGATCGACCTGGGCGTGATGGTGCCGTGGCCGACGATCCTCGCAAGCGCCAATGACAACAAGGCCGACATGATTGGCCTGTCGGGGCTGATTACGCCGAGCCTCGACGAGATGGTCACGGTCGCCGAAGAAATGCAGCGCGCCGGCATGACCATGCCGCTGCTGATCGGCGGGGCGACCACTTCGAAGGTGCACACCGCGCTCAAGATCGACCCAGCTTATGAAGGCCCGGTGATCCACGTGCTCGATGCGAGCCGTGCGGTCGGGGTGGCGTCCAAGCTGCTCTCCGACACCCAGCGCGATGGCTATGTCGCCGAAGTGGAAGACGAGTATATCGCCGTGCGCGATGCCCGCGCGGGGCGGACGGTCAGCGCGCTGCTGTCGCTGGAAGAGGCGCGCGCCAATGCCTTCCCCACCGACTTTGCGCAAAAGCCCGCCGCCCCCGCGCAGCCGGGGCTGCATGTGTTCCCTGACTGGAGCCTCGAACACCTGCGCGGCTTCATCGACTGGACGCCCTTCTTCCGCGCCTGGGAACTCCACGGCAATTACCCCGCGATCCTGACCGACGAAGTGGTGGGCGAAACCGCGACCCAATTGTTCGCCGATGCCAATGCGATGCTCGACCAGATCATCGCCGAGAAATGGCTGACCGCGCGCGGCGCGGCGGGCCTGTGGCCTTGTGGGCGCGACGGGGATGACATTGTGATTTCTCCCCTCCCGCTTGCGGGTGGGCCCGAGGCAGGCGCGGACGGTGGCTCCGCGCCCACCCCTAACCCCTCCCGCAAGCGGAAGGGGGATGAATTTCGTCTCCCGATGCTGCGCCAGCAGGTCAAGAAATCGCGCGATCGGCCGAACATGTGCCTGGCTGATTTCATCGACCCTTCGGGCGACTGGATCGGCGGCTTTGCGGTCGGCATCCACGGGATCGACAGTCACTCGGCGCGGTTCCAGGCGGACAAGGATGATTATTCCGACATCCTGCTGAAGGCGCTGGCCGACCGCTTTGCCGAAGCCTTCGCCGAGGCGCTGCACCAGCATGTCCGCACCACGCTTTGGGCTTATGCGCCGGGCGAGCAGTTGACCTCAGAGGCGCTGATCAAGGAGCAATATCGCGGCATCCGTCCCGCGCCGGGCTACCCTGCGTGCCCTGATCACTCGCTGAAGCCGATCCTGTTCGATCTGCTCGACGCGTCCAACACCACTGGCCTGACCTTGACGGAAAGCTTCGCGATGTGGCCGACGGCGGCCGTTTCGGGCTTCTATTTCGGGCACCCGGAAAGCGCCTATTTCGGCGTTGCCCGCGTCGGGCCGGATCAGGTTGCGGAATATGCGCAGCGGCGCGAGGTTGATCTGGCGATGGCGGAACGCTGGCTGCGGCCGAATCTCGATTGACGCGAACGCGCGGGGAGCGATGATGCGCGGCATGATCCGCCGCCTCATCATCGCCCTAGCGCTTGTCGCAACGCCCGCCGCCGCGCAGGATGCTGCCCCGCCGCCCGCGACGGTGGTGGTCGCCTTCGATCGCGACACCATCACTCCGCTGATCGTCGAAGGGCTGGCGAACAAGGAAACGGGCCGCGCGCTCGAAGCCAATGATCCGGTGCGGATCGCTTCGATCTCCAAGCTGATCATGGCGCTCACCGCGCTCAGGCTGGCGGACGAGGGCAAGGTCGATCTCGACCGCGATGTGTCCGACTATCTCGGGTGGACACTGCGCTCGCCCTATCATCCGGACGCGCCCGTTACCCTCGCGCACCTGCTGTCGCACCGCGCGGGGCTGAGCGATGCTGCCGGCTATTCCATCCCACTGGGTGAGAGCCTTGAAGCCAAGTTCGCCGATCCGGCGGCATGGCGCGATGTCGGGCCTCCGGGTGGGCGCGTTAAGGCCATGGAATTCGATCTGCCCGATCCAGCGGACTTCGAATACGCCAATCTCGGTTCGGCCGCCGTCGCCACTGTGCTCGAAGCGGCGTCGGGGGAGCGCTATGATCGCCTTGTTGAGCGGCTTGTCTTCGCGCCGCTTGGTGTAAAGGCCTGCCTCAACTGGATCGGCTGCGGTCCGGATATGCAGGCGCGCGCGGTGACGCTGTATCGTCACACCGGAGAGGTCGCCGCTGACGGTGCGACAAGGCTCCCGCCCGCCTGCACCATCCCGGTGGCTAAAGGTCAGGCCTGTGATCTGGAAAGTTACGTCCCCGGCACCAATGCCTCGATCTTCAGCCCGCAGGGCGGGGTGCGGATCGGGATGATGGACCTGGCGAAGATCGGGCAGGCGCTGATGCAAGCTGACAAGTCTGGCCTGCTCAAGCAAGCGACGTTTGAGCGACTCGCCAGTTTTGCCGATGGCGGGGAAACCGGCGCTAAGGAATTGTTCTGTCACTATGGGCTGGGCCTACAATTCATCCAAATGCCGGAATCCGACTGCGACGATAGGCTGTTCGACACCGAATATCCGTGGATCGGTCATCCGGGCGAGGCCTATGGGCTGTTGTCAGGACTGTGGTTCGACGTTGACGGCAAACAGGGTTTTGCCTATTTCATCACTGAGGCACCACCCCCGGTTGGGGGTGATGACACGGGCAACTTCACTACAGCGGAAAAGGCGCTAATGGCGCGGGCGCTTGAGATGGTGAGCGAGTAGCGGCGCAGCCAAAGTTTGGTTCGCGCCAAGCCGCCAAGGAGCCAAGGAGCCAAGGAGCCAAGAGGTTCGGCTCATCTCGGCTGTGACACAAGACCTTGGCGTCTTGGCGGCTTGGCGCGAACTCCGATTGTTAGCGCCGCTGAACTTAGAGCACTTTCCTACCTGCGCCAGGCCTGACAGCATCGGCAACATGGCCCGCTGCAAACCTTATCCTCACTTCCACCCCGCAATGGTCCTTCGTATGGGTCGGAGCCTTTTTCTGTTCCTGGACAGTGTAACCTGTGTCTCCAACAGCCTCCAGCCTGAATGCGGGGGATGGTCTCAGGCCTCGACCTTCACCCGCTCGCCCAGCTTCGCGATCAGCGGGGTCGCAAACGGCTTGGTCAGCATCGTACTGCCCACCGCCATCAGCAGGAGCGCGGTAAAGGTCGTCGGCGTGATGACCTGCTTGTCGAGCAGGATATTGGCGAAGATGATCATGATCAGCGCCTTGGTCTGGAGCAGCCAGCCGATCAGGCTCGCCTCGGTGCGGCTCCAGCCGAGCAAGCGACCGGCGATATGCACGCCGATCAGCTTGCCGCCTACCGCCGCCGCCAGCAGCAGCGCAGCGACGCCGAAAACCGCGAGCCCGCCGCCTTCCAATTGCGTCCTCAGCCCGGTCGAGAGGAAGAACACCGGCATCACCGTCAGCAGCACGACATTGCGGAACCGGTCCATCGCCTCGTGCCCGAACCACTTGGCGTCCAGCACCACGCCCGCCAGAAACGCGCCGACCATGAAGTGCAGGCCCGACCAGTCGCCCGCCAGCCCGCACAGCGCCAGCCAGATCAGCCCCACCGCCCAGCGGTCAGACTCCGATAAGCGCTTCATCAGCCAGCGGATCGCGATGGATGCCAGCACGAAGCCGACAAGGAACAGCCCCTGCCGCCCGATCCGCTCCCAATCGAGCAGGATCAGCGCC
>JAKFWB010000104.1 GCA_021732945.1 Porphyrobacter sp. | reverse complement strand
TCACCCGCCCGCCTTGGCCAGCATCACCAGCTTGGTATCGGTGAAGGCCAGATAGCCTTCCTCGCCCCCTTCCGATCCGAACCCGCTATCGCCCACCCCGCCGAACGGAGTTTCGGGCGATGAAATTATCAACTGATTGATCCCCACCATCCCCGCCCGCAAGGCCCGGCCAAGGTAGTATGCCTCGTCAAGGTTGCCGGAAAAGGCATAGGCGGCAAGGCCATAGCGCAGGCTATTGGCGATCCGCACCGCATCTTCCATCGCGTCAAACGGGACAATCCCGGCGATCGGGCCGAAGGGTTCCTCGGTCATGAAGCGGCTATCGGGGGCGGGGTTGGCGATGACGGTTGGTTCGAAGAAGAACCCGCTGCCTACGATGGCCTTGCCGCCTGACACCACTTCGCCGCGATTGCCTCCGCTATCGGCAACAACGGCCTCCATCGCGGCGATCCGGCGACCATGCGCGAGCGGGCCCATATCAACGCTGTCATCCGCGCCCGGATCGCCGACCTTGATCTTGCTGGCCCGGTCGGCAAATTCGGCGACGAAGCGGTCGTAGATCTCGCGTGCCACCAGAAACCGGGTGGGCGAGACGCAGACTTGCCCGGCATTGCGGAACTTGGTCGCCGCGCACATCGCCACTGCGCGGTCGAGATCGGCGTGCTTGCTGACGATCACCGGGGCATGGCCGCCCAGTTCCGGGGTGAAGCGCTTCATGTGGTTCGCCGCAAGTGCTCCCAACTGCTTGCCGACCGCAGTCGATCCGGTGAAGCTGACCTTGCGGGTGACAGGCGAGGTGATGAGATGTTCCGACACCGCGCCGGGATCGCCATAGACGAGGTTCAAAACCCCTGCAGGCAACCCGGCATCAACGAAGCATTCGACCAGCAATTGCGCTGAGGCTGGGGTGTTTTCGGCGGGCTTCAGGATCGCGCTGCACCCTGCGGCGAGCGCGCCCGCGATCTTCTTGGCGGGCAGATTGACGGGGAAGTTCCACGGGGTCAGCAGCACGCTGGGGCCCACGGGTTCGTGGGTCACCATCTGCGCGATCATCTGCGGACCGCGTGCCGGGATCATCCGGCCGCCGCGCCGCTTGGCCTCCTCGCCGAGGAAGTCGATCATGTCGGTCGAACCGGTGATCTCGCCGATAGCCTGCGCGCGCGGCTTGCCCATTTCGGCGGTGACGATGGTGGCGATATCGGGCGCGCGCTGACGCAGCAATTCGGCCGCGCGGCGCAGCACGGCATAGCGTTCCGCGCCGGGCGTGCGGCTCCACCGGGCAAAGCCATCCTCCGCTGCGGCCAGCGCTGCGTCGAGCTGTGCGGGGGAGGCCTTGGGGCACTGGCCGATAACCTGCCCGGTGGCGGGGTTGATCACATCCATCGACCCGGCTTCGCCCTCGGCAATCCAAGCGCCGTTGATGAACATCTTGACGGTGGGATATTCGGGGGGATAGGCAGTCATCGGGAAGCTCCTCGGTTAAATCGCGCGATGAATCGGCCTTGCGCGATCTTGTAATTTTGTTGCGCCTCCTTTAGCGATGTTTCCACGTCATCGCGAGGAGAGAATCATGCTGGTCGGCGTTCCCAAGGAAATCAAGCCGAGCGAATTCCGCGTCGGTCTCACCCCCGAAGCGGCACGTGAATATGCCTCCGCCGGGCACCGCGTTATCGTGGAAACCGGGGCAGGTCTCGGCATCGACAAGACCGATGACGTTTACCGCAAGGCCGGGGCCGAAGTGGTCGATACCGCCGCTGAAGTCTTTGCACGGGCGGACATGATCGTGAAGGTCAAGGAACCGCAGCCGTCCGAATGGGTGCAGCTGCGTGAGGGGCAAATCCTGTTCACTTACCTGCACCTGGCCCCCGATCCCGATCAGGCCAAGGGGCTGATGGCCTCGGGCGTTTCGGCTGTCGCCTATGAAACCGTCACCGCCCCCGGCGGCGCGCTGCCCTTGCTGGCACCGATGAGCGAGGTTGCGGGCAGGCTTGCGATTGAGGCAGGCGCGCTGGCGCTGCGGGCGAACACCGGCGGGCGCGGCGTCCTACTGGGCGGCGTGCCCGGCGTGCTACCGGCGCGGGTGGTGATTCTTGGCGGCGGCGTGGTCGGCACGCAAGCGGCGCGCATGGCGGTTGGGCTGGGGGCGACGGTGGAGATTTTCGATCGCTCGCTGCCGCGCCTGCGCTTGCTCGACGAGATGTTCCAAGGCCGAGCCATCACACGCTTTTCCACCGCTGGCACGATCGAACAGGCGGTGTCCCAAGCCGATGTCGTGATCGGCGCGGTGCTGATCCCCGGGGCGAGCGCGCCGCATCTGGTAACCCGCGCGATGCTGCCGGAGATGAAGCGCCGCGCGGTGCTGGTTGACGTCGCGATTGATCAGGGCGGGTGCTTTGAAACTTCGCATGCCACCACCCACGAAAACCCGACTTACGAGGTTGACGGGATCATCCACTATTGCGTCGCCAATATGCCCGGCGCAGTGCCTTTGACGAGTTCCTACGCGCTCAACAATGCCACCCTGCCATTCGGTCTGGCGCTGGCGAACAAGGGGCTGAAGGCCTGCGAGGATGATTCGCATCTCGCCCCCGGTCTTAATGTCCATCAGGGCAAGATTGTGAACGCGGCGGTGGCGGAGAGTCTGGGCTTTGCCGCCTGAATGTTTCACGTGAAACATCGGCAAAAGGCACCTTGGAGCGGCATAAACCGGGCCAATACCCCGCCAATACTGGCCTAATCCGCGACCACCGTTTGCTCGATTGCGCCAAAGATCGAATGGTTGGACGCGTCGCGCATGTCGATCCGCACCGTGTCGCCCGCCTGCATGAACGGGGTCACCGGTGCGCCGCTTGCGATGGTTTCGATCATGCGGATTTCGGCGATGCAGGAATAGCCTGCGCCGCCCTCTGCCACTGGCTTGCCCGCGCCGCCATCCACGCCCTTGTTCGATACCGTGCCGCTGCCGATCACCGTGCCCGCACACAGGTTCCGCGTCTTGGCGGCATGTGCGACCAATTGCCCCAGATTGAAGGTTGCATCCTTGCCCGCATTGGCCCGCCCGAACGGCGCGCCATTGAGATCGACCATCAGCGGCAGGTGGATCAGGTAATCGGCCCATGCCGCGCCCAATTCATCCGGCGTCACCGCCACGGGCGAAAAGGCGCTGGCGGGTTTGGACTGGAAGAAGCCGAAGCCTTTCTCCAGTTCGGCTGGTATCAGCCCGCGCAAGGATACGTCGTTCACCAGCATCAGCAGCTTGATATGCCCCGCTGCATCGTCAACGCTGACGCCCATCGGCACATCATCGGTAATGCAGGCAATCTCGCCCTCCATGTCGCAGCCCCACGCGGGATCGCCGAGCGGTATATCCGCGCGCGGTGGTAGGAAAGCGTCAGAGCCGCCCTGATACATCAGCGGATCAGAGTAGAAGCTCGCCGGGACTGTGCTCCCCCGTGCTTTGCGCACCAGCTCAACATGATTGATATAGGCGCTGCCATCGGCCCATTGGTAGGCGCGCGGCAGCGGCGAGTGGGCCTGGCGTTCGTGGAACCGCTCGCACGGCACCGCCTCATGCTCGACATCGCGGGCGAGCAGTTCCAGTTCGGGCGCGACCCGTTCCCAATTGTCGAGCGCGGCTTGCAGTGTCGGCGCGATATAGCCCGCCGCGCTGCACCGGGTCAGATCTTTCGATACGACCACCAGCATGCCATCGCGCGTGCCGTTGTTGAGGGTGGCTAGCTTCATAGTGGGTTCCTCTCCCTTATTGCGCGTCGGGTTGATTATCGGGGTGCGCCGCGATGAAGGCGGGCAGGGCGCAGCATGCGGCCTCAATCCGAGTCATGTGCGGGGAATGCGACAGGTCGTAATTGAACCGCCGCGCATTGGCGAGCTGCGGGATCAGCACGATCTCAAACAAGCTCGGCGCATCGCCGCGCAGAAAGTCGCCGGTCTTGAGCTGCGCCAGCCGTGCTTCAACCGGATTCAGTGTGCGCGCCAGCCAGTGGCGATACCAGATGTCGATCACGTCCTGCGTGTGGCCAAGTGGGTCTTTGAGGTATTTGAGCACCGGCAGATTGTTGACCGCGTGAATCTCGGTCGCGATGCCATAGGCGAGTTCGCGGATGGTGTAGCGCGCCTCGATATCCTTGGGCAGGAACGCCGGGTCCGGGTAGGCTTCGTCCAGCCATTCCAGCAGCGCCATGGATTGCGCCCGGTCCCGCCCATCGGCTTCCAGCATCGGCAGCGAACCGAAGGGGTTGCGCTGCGTGAAGGCAGGGTCCGCGTTGGCCCCGGTGCGCAGATCCACCGGGATGTTTTCAAAAGTCAGACCCTTCAAATTCAACGCAATTCTGAGGCGGTATGAGGTGGAGCTGCGGAAATAACCGTAGAGTTTCATGGTGCTCATGCTGTAACCATCGCAGGCATTGGCCGGCCCGGCAAGATGGCGCAGGGCAAGTCAGCCAAGCCGCAGGCAACCGGCCAGCGCGCAATCACGCAGGGGTCAGCACTCGGTTGAAAGCGTGCAGCAGATCGGCGGGCGGGCAGGGGCGCGGCACCGTCAGCGCGCCGGGCAGACGCGCGGCCAGTTCATCGACCTGCACAGTCGCCGCATGGACGATCACCGGCACATTATCGTCGAGCAGTTTCTGCGCCAATTCGTAGGACAATCCGTCCACCAGCTCGATATCGAGGATGGCAAGATCGGGCTTGGTCATCTGACAGGCGAGCATCACCGATGATATTCCGGCATGCGGTCCAACCACTTCGTATCCGGCTTCCTCACATGTGTCGCACAGGTCGAAACCGGAGACGAATTCGTGATCGGCAATCAAAATGCGCAGGCTCATCCACCATCTCCCCCTCGTCTTCGAATCCCATCCGACAAGGTGTAACACGGTTTGGACGTCAAGCTTGCGAGAAAATTATCCGTTTTTGCCGAATTTTTCGGTGAAGGCGGCTTCGTCGCCGGCGCTGAGC
>JAKFWB010000524.1 GCA_021732945.1 Porphyrobacter sp. | reverse complement strand
GAAATGGACCCCGTGTTCACCAAGCTGGGCGTCGCCGATTTCAAACCGCTGCTCACCGCAGCCTCGGTTGCAGCGTCCGAAGGCAAGAGCGCCGCAGATGTGGGCGAGGCCTATGATGCGATCATTGCCGCGCTGCGCGGCGCGGCCACCAAGGGCCCCAAAAATGGCGCATCTGATGGCACGGTCGCGCTTGGCGTAATCGCTGACCAGATTGAGCGGGCCAGCGCGATGTATCGCTCCATTGCCAAGGATGATGGCTACGAGCCCTATCTCGATGGCTACGGCTTCGCCAAGGTGGCCGCCAGTGCCTTTGCGACTTCCGGTGCCGCGATCAAGGCTGGCAACCCCGCCGCTCATGCCCGCATCACTGAAGCTTTGGCTGCGCTGGGGAAGGCCTATCCCACTGCCACGCGGCCCGCAAAGCTGCCGATTGAGCCGGGCGCATTGTCAGCTGCCTCGTCCAAGGTGATGCTCGCAGCAGCCAATTGAGCTGAGGTTGCCAGCGGGGGCTGGCTGGCACTGCTGCAAATTGTGCAAATGCGACAATCTGCACCCGAGGTGGGTGCAATCCGGCCTGCGCGCTTGTGTTTAGGGCGCGTGGGAGTAGTTTGCGGTGTTCGAGGGGTCGACAGGTTCGGCATGGTTCACGGCGCGTAGATGCCGTTCCAGCGGGGCCGGAGAAAGCAGGGTAATCGTGCCGGCATGGCCGTTAGGGTCCGCCACGCATGGTAGCTTTTGGGGGAAACTTTGTCGAACTCGCATGACAGTCGATCATCGACGCGGAGCCAATTTTTCGCCGCAGCGCAGTGCCGCCGCGCCCGGTTGCGCGCGGTTGCGGGCAGCGCCATGCTGGCCGCAGCTTTAACCGGTTTCGGCGGCACCGCGCAGGCGCAGCAAGCGCTGCCGCCGGTGACGCCGCCCAACCGCAGCGATCTGATCCCGCCCGAACTGCGCCGCAACGATCCCACGGTAACCCTGACGGTCGATGGCGATTTCGAACGCGCCCCGTGCGCGCTCGACCGGCCGGAATTCGCCGATATCCGCTTCACGGTGAAGGGTGCGCAGTTCAACGGTCTTGAGCGCGTTCCGGGCCTTTCGCTCGATGCGGTCGTGGCGGACTATGTTGGCCGCGAGCTGCCGGTATCGGTGCTGTGCGACATTCGGGCCGAGGCGAATGCCGCGCTGCGGCGGCAGGGCTATCTCGCGACGGTTGAAATCCCGCAGCAGAGCCTTGCTGATGGCATCCCCGATTTTGCCGTGGTGTTCGGCCGGTTGACCGCCGTGCGGGTGCGCGGCGAGGCTGGGCCTTCAGAACGGGTTGTTGCGGGCTATCTCGAAAAGCTCACGCAGCAAGACGTGTTCAACACCAACACTGCCGAACGGTATCTGTTGCTCGCCGATGATCTGCCGGGGCTGGACGTCCGCCTGTCGCTGCGCCCGGCGGCGGATGGCCAGCCGGGCGATCTGGTGGGGGAAATTGCCGTGCTGCGCCAAAAGGGCGCGATCGATCTCAACCTCCAGAACCTTGGCTCGGACGCGATTGGCCGGTTTGGCGGCGTGCTGCGCGGCGAGATCTATGATGTCACCGGGCTGGGCGATCGCACATCGGTCGCGCTGTTCAGCACGCTCGATTTCCGTGAGCAGCACACGGTCCAGATCGGGCATGATTTCCGGGTTGGCAGTGAAGGCCTGCGGATTGGCGGGCAATTCACCTACAGTACCTCCGACCCCGCAACTGTCCTTCCCGGGTTCAATGTTGAAGCCGAAACGATCTTTGCCGGTCTCTACGCCAGCTACCCACTGGTTCGGAGCCGCGAGCACAGCCTGTTTGCCGACGCCGGGTTCGATTATGTCGATCAGGACGTTGATATCAACAATGTCCGCCTGACCGAAGATCGGGTGCGGGTCGCCTATGCGCGGCTTGCCGGTGAGCGGATCGATCAACAATCGGTGCTGCGCGCGGGGGGCTATTCGCCGTTCGAGCCGAAGTTCCGGCTGCGTTACGGCTTGGAAGCGCGGCAAGGGTTGAATGTCTTCGATGCCAGCCCCGATTGCCGCGCCAATCTTCTCGCCTGCGTGGTTGGCGGGTCAGCCTCACCAAGCCGGATCGAGGCCGATCCCACACCGTTGCTGGTGCGGATGAACCTTGATGCGGAATATCGGCCCGATCCGCTGCTGACCTTTGCGCTGGAAACCCAGGCGCAAGTCACTGGCGATGCGCTTCCCGCGTTCGAGGAACTGGCGGCTGGCAGTTTCTCGATCGGGCGCGGCTATGATCCGGGCGCGGTGCTGGGGGACAGCGGGTTTCTGGCCGCATTTGAGCTGCGCTATGGTTCGCTGGCGCCCGAGAGCATCGATGGCTTCGCGTTCCAGCCTTACGTTTTTAGCGATGTTGCCTTCGTCTGGAACGAAGATCCGAGCCGCCAACCCGGTAATCCTGACCGCTTGTGGTCAGCAGGCGGCGGCATGCGGCTGACTTGGGGATCAGGGCTGCAAGGGGACTTTGTTGTCGCTGTGCCGCTCTAACGGCCTGACCTTGCTGCCGCCAAGGGCGATGTGCGCTTCCTGTTTACGCTGACAGCCCGCCTGTTCCCGTGGAGATATTGAGATGATCCAATCGAACCGGAATCGCGCGCATCTGATGCTTGGCTGCGGCAGCGCGGCCTTGGCGCTGGCGCTGATGTTTGCGCCGCAGCGCGCCGGGGCGCAGGCGGTCAACGCGGGCGGCACTGTCACCAACGGGGTGGCCTTCATCGACAATCCTGCCCAAGGGCAGACCAATGTCGATGTGGTCACGTCAACTACGGTGATCGACTGGCAGCCCGCACTGGACAATTCCGGCAATGCGCTGACATTCCTGCCGCAGGGCAATACCTTGCAATTCCGGTCGAGCCAATTGCCACGCTTCGCGGTGCTCAACCGCATCCTGCCATCCCCCAACAACAATATTGCTGTGATCAATGGCAATGTCATCTCGCGGGTCGTCAACCCGGCTACAGGCGCGCAGGTTGCGGGCGGGTTTGTCGCGTTCTATTCGCCCACCGGCCTGCTGATCGGCAGCACTGCGACCTTCGATGTCGGCAGCCTGCTGCTGACCACGCTCGACACGACGCCTGCAAGCTTCGAGAATTTTGCCAATGGCGGCAATCTTTCGCTGCGAGGCGCGGCAGGCTCCACCGCGCGCATCCGGATCAGCCCCGGCGCGCAGATTTCCGCGCTTGCCGAAAATTCGTTCTTCGCTGTGGTCGCCGCTGATATCGAGATGCTCGGCACCTCGCGGATCAACTGCAGCCACGCCTATGTCGCGGGCGAGTTCGTGAATCTTCAACTGTCGAATGGGCTTTTCAACATCACCGTGCCCATCGGCACGGCAGCCGCGGGCGAAGTGGTAACGCTGAACGGGAATGTCGGCGGCCCTTCGAGCAACGGGGTGGGCGATAACCACATTCTTTATGCTTTGGCACGTGCCCAGCAAGACCCGATCAGCATGCTATTCAGCGGCAATCTCGGCTTTGATCCGGCGCAAAGCGCAGGGATCGTCAATGGCGAGATCATTCTGGCAGCGAATTACGATGTGTTCGGCCGCAGTGTCGACACCGGATCGATCGCTCAGGGAATTGATGCGGTGTTCCGCGATCAGTTTTCGACCAGCGATGTGCGTGCTGACGTCATCCTTGACGGCTTCAACGCCCGGTCGAGCGTGCTGGCAATCGGCACCGGAGAGACCATCGCTCGTGGCAATAGCAACGTGTCGGGCAACCTGCTGCTTGTCGGCCGGGATGTTGCTGCTGTTGACGCGATTAGCGATGACCTGTTCGAAGTCAGCGGCGATGTGCTGGTCGACGCACGTGATTATGGTGTGGTCAGCTCAGGCCTGCAAAATCTGGATTTGATCAACGCGACCGGCGGCATAGCGCGCATCCGGTCTGAAGGCGGTGCCAATGTGCGCATCGGTGGCAATGCGCTGGTAACGGCTGATGCCTTTGGCGGCGCGGACGATATCAGCGCGATCGCTGGCCGTGCGCAGGGCGGATTGGCCGAGATCAACGCCATTGGCGGCAACATCACGATCACCGGGTTAACCAGAGTGCGCGCTTCAGGGTTCGGCACCAATCTCAACTCCATTCGCACTGGGGCAACGGCGCGCGGCGGCATGGCGCGCGTCACCGTCAGCAGCGGCGGCACCGCGGCCTTTGATCAAGATCTGCTGATCACGGCGATAGGTTCGGGGGCGGAGGGCGATATGTTCAGCCCGTCGACCGTCTCGGACACCTTTGGCGGCACTGCGCTGCTTTCTATCACCGGCGCGGGCACGGCCAATATTGGCGGCAATGCGGTGCTGGACGCCGCCGCCACGGCGCGCGGTGCCAATACTGCCACCAGCGGCGCTTTGGCGGATGCGGGCGAAGTGGCGGTTTCCATCGATGGTGCAGGCGCGATTACCATTGACGGCGAATTGAGCCTTTTTGCTTTTGCGGTTGGCGGTGACAATCGCAGCGGTCAGGGTGGCAGAGCCTTGGGCGGCGCGGCGCGGGCGGTGACCCGCACTGGTAATGGCACGCTTACTGTCGCTGGGGATTTCGCGGCCGTTGCGCAGGCGCGGGGCGGTATGGGCACCAGCGGCGGTGACGCATTCGGCGGGGTTGCCGGAGCCAACGCCATCAGCGGTACGATCGATCTGCAACAACTCGCAGCCGCTGACACCTCGGCATTCGGCGGTAGCGCTACTTTTGGCTTTGGCGGCAATGGCGGGATCGGGCGCGGCGGCAACGCCTTCTTTCAGGCCGATGGCGCGGCGAACCAACCGGCAGAGCTGCTGATTGGCGGCAATGCAGAATTGTTTGCAACCGGCAGCGGCGGCGATGGCGGGAACAGCGACGGGCAGGCGATTGGTGCCGGGCGCGGCGGCGATGGCTTTGGCGGTGACGGCACAATCCCCAATCAGGCTGACCCCACCTTCAACAGCGGCGTTTTTCTGCTGGCGAGCGGCGA
>JAKFWB010000353.1 GCA_021732945.1 Porphyrobacter sp. | reverse complement strand
GGAAGCGAGTTTGCTCTTGGCAATGTCAGCTTCGGGGTCGTTAGCCGAATGGCAGCTTTTTTCTCAAGACGCAGCAAAGCTGCCGCTACGCCGAAGTTTCCCGCGCCACCTCACGCCAACCGATGTAGCGACGGCAAAACCCGCTCGGAAAGCTCACCGCGTCCACCGCCGCATAGGCCCGCGACTGTGCCTCGGTTACGCTTGCGCCGGTGGCAGTAACGGCGAGCACGCGGCCGCCATTGGCCACCAGCGCGCCGTCCGTCAGCGCGGTGCCGGCGTGGAAGATCTTTGCCCCGCCAGCCTCGGCGTCCCCCAGACTAATCGCACCGCCCTTTTCGGGCGTGCCGGGGTAACCCTTGGCCGCCATCACCACGGTCAGCGCGGTCTCGTCGCGCAAGTCTACCTCGACCCCCGCCAACTCGCCCTTGGCACAGGCGAGCATGATGGGGACGAGGTCGCTCTGCAATCGCAACATCAGCACCTGGCATTCGGGATCGCCGAAACGGGCGTTGTATTCGATCAGCTTGGGGCCTTCCGCCGTCAGCATCAGGCCTGCGAAGAGCACGCCGGAATAGGGATGGCCGTCTTCGCGCATGGTGCGGACGGTCGGCTCGATGATTTCGGCCATCACCCGCGCCTGCAATTCCGGCGTAAGCACCGGTGCGGGGGAATAGGCGCCCATGCCGCCGGTGTTGGGGCCGGTGTCCCCGTCGCCGACGCGCTTGTGGTCCTGCGCGCTGCCGAAGGGGAGGATCGCGGTGCCATCGGTGAGCGCGAAGAAGCTCGCCTCCTCGCCGTGCATGAATTCCTCGATCACCACCTCCGCCCCCGCCGCTCCGAACCCGCCGCCGAACATGTCGGCGAGTGCGGTGTCGGCATCATCAAGCGTCTCGGCGATCACCACGCCCTTGCCCGCCGCCAGCCCATCGGCCTTGAGCACATAGGGCGCGGCGAAGTGGGCGAGGGCGGCGCGGGCCTCTTCCAGCGAGGCGGTGCGGATGTAACCGGCGGTGGGGATGCCAGCGCGGGCGCAGAGGTCCTTGGTGAAGCCCTTGGAGCCTTCCAATTGCGCGGCGGCTTGCGAGGGGCCGAAGGTCGGCACGCCCGCTGCGCGCAGGCTGTCGGACAGCCCGTCAACGAGCGGCGCTTCGGGGCCGATGACGACGAGGCCGATGGTGCGCTCGGCGCAGAACGCGATCACGGCGGCGTGGTCGGTCACATCGAGCGCCACGCATTCCGCTTCCTCGGCGATGCCCGGATTTCCGGGGGCGGCGTAGAGCCGGTCGCAGGCGAGAGATTGGCGCAGCTTCCACGCCAAGGCGTGCTCCCGTCCGCCGGAGCCGAGAAGAAGAATATTCACGTGCGAAACCTCGCGCAAAAGACAGGACGACGCTTCGACAAGCTCAGCGCGAACGGGTATTGAGGCCTCCCCTTATCCGTTCGCCCTGAGCCTGTCGAAGGGCTGCTTTTCTTTGGTCACAGCTAATCGGCACATGAAAGCCTCGAAATGTCAGACATGATTGCCGAGACAAAACCGGGCGACAATGCGCAGCCCCTAACGATCAGCGAGATATCCGCGCTGCTGAAGCGCACGGTCGAGGATCGCTTCGGCTTTGTGCGGCTGCGCGGGGAGCTTTCGGGGGTCAAGCGCGCGGCTTCGGGGCACTTCTATTGCGCGCTGAAGGATGAAGGCGCGGTGATCGATGGGGTGATGTGGAAGGGCAATGCCCAGCGCCTCAATTTCCGCGCCGAAGACGGGTTGGAGGTGATCGCCATCGGCAAGCTGACCACCTATCCGGGTCGCTCGAAATACCAGATCGTGATCGACAGTCTTGAGCTGGCAGGCGAGGGCGCGCTGTTGGCGCTGCTGGAGAAGACCCGCGCAAGGCTGGCCGCAGAAGGTCTGTTTGACGCGGGCCGTAAGCGGCGGCTGCCATATCTGCCGCAGGTGATCGGGGTTGTGACCTCACCCACCGGCGCGGTTATCCGTGATATTCTCCACCGGCTGGCGGATCGCTTCCCCAGCCACGTGCTGGTCTGGCCGGTGCTGGTGCAGGGGCAGGGCGCGGCGGAGCAGGTCGCGGCGGCGGTGCGCGGGTTCTCCGCGCTTGCACCCGGCGGCCCCATCCCGCGCCCGGATATCGTGATCGTCGCGCGCGGGGGCGGGTCGATCGAGGACTTGTGGAGCTTCAACGAGGAAGTGGTGGTGCGCGCCATCGCCGAATGTTCGATCCCGGTGATCTCCGCCGTCGGCCATGAAACCGACACCACACTCGCCGACTACGCCGCAGACCGCCGCGCGCCCACGCCAACCGCGGCTGCCGAAATGGCGGTGCCGGTGCGCGCCGATCTGATGCTCACCCTCGCCGATTTCGCCGCCCGCCAGCGCCGCGCGGTGTATCGCCCGGTCGAGCTCGGGCGCGAGCGGTTGGCGGCGCGGGTGCGGCTGATGCCGTACCCTGCGAACCTGCTGCAACCGCAGGCCCAGCGGCTCGACGATCTGGCCGAGCGGCTACGGCGCGGGCTGTCCGAGCGGTCGGCCAAGGGGCGCGAGCGGCTGGCAGGGGCAGCGGCGCGGCTGTCGCCCTCGCTGCTCGTCCGTTCTGCCGCCGAAGCGCGGCGGCGGCTGGATCGCGCACGGCTGAGCCTCGCCCTGATCGAGCGGCCCTTGCGGGGTGGCATCGACCGGCTCGCCGCGCTCACCCGGGTGATGAGCCAGCTCCACCCCAAGAAACCGCTCGAGCGCGGCTATGCGATTATTCGCGACGCCGGTGGAAAGGCCCTGTCCTCGCGCGCGTCGGCGATTGATCAACCCGTGATCATGGTCGAATTTGCCGATGGCGAGCTTACCGCTACGCCCGCCGGTGCCCCGCAGCCATCCGCTCCAAAACCGCGCACGCCGCGCACGCCGCCTGCCGCGCGCCAAGATGATTTGTTCGGATAGCGCTCTGATGCTATGTCGTGCCCATGCTGATGTCATCTTCCGATAAGGCTGCCAAGCTTTA
The DNA here is from genome assembly GCA_021732945.1 of Porphyrobacter sp. Classification (GTDB taxonomy): domain Bacteria; phylum Pseudomonadota; class Alphaproteobacteria; order Sphingomonadales; family Sphingomonadaceae; genus Erythrobacter. The sequence goes on along the minus strand of JAKFWB010000353.1, from coordinate 1,994 downwards.
CTACGCGCCCTCCAGCTTCCGGGTGCTGCGCCCCGGCACGCATGTCTATTGCGCCGTCACGGGCGAGACGATCGCGCTGCCCGAACTGCGCTATTGGAGCGCCGAGCGGCAGGAGGCCTATGCCTCGTGCGAGATCGCCACGCGCCGCCTGCTCGGGCTGGAATGACGCTGGCGCAATGCTGAAACCGCACGTCCTGGGAGTGCTGGGGGCGGTCGCATTGGCCGGATTGGCCGCGAGCGATCCGGCAACCTCGCAGGGTCCGCCGCAGCAATGGCAGGACGCGCGCTTTTCCTTCAACGGCGCGCTGACACAGGGCGGGTTCGTGCGCGGGCTGGCCCCCAGCGGAACGACGCAAGTGACGCTGGGCGACCAGCCGATCGCACTGGCCCCGGATGGCAGCTTCCTCGCCGCGTTTGATCGTGACAGCCCGGCGGCACTCACGCTCACAGCACAGCTCAGCAGCGGCAAGCAGCTCAGCGAAACGCTCGCCATCGCGCCGCGCGCGTGGAAGATTGATCACGTCAATGCCGCCAAGCGCAGCAGCGGCTCAAGCGAGGCCTATTGGGCCAGCCGCGAGCCTGAATACAACGCGATTCAGGCGGCCCGCGCGCAAGTGACGGGCGCGGCGGGGTGGCGGCAGAACTTCATCTGGCCGGTCAAAGGGCGGATTTCAGGCCTGTTCGGTCGCCAGCGCATCTATCGCGGGGTGCCGGGCGATGTCCATTCGGGCATCGACATTGCGCCGGGCCTTGGCGTGCCCTTCGTTGCCCCGGCAGATGGCGTCGTGGTGCTGGCGCGCAGCGGCTTCAGCCTTGAAGGCTCGCTGATCATCATCGATCATGGCCACGGCCTCAACAGCGCGTTCCTCCACGCCGCGCGGATTGTGGTGCAAGAGGGCGAGCGCGTGACGCAGGGCCAGCATATCGGCAATGTCGGCGCGACCGGCCGCGCCACCGGGCCGCATCTGCACTGGAGCCTCAAATGGAACGCCGCGCGGCTTGATCCGCTGTTGTTCACCGGGCCGATGAACTGAGATGCGCCGGTCCCGGCGGCTGATTGCGGCGCTGGCCGTCGCGCTGCTGTGCGCTCCAAGCACCTGGCTGCGTTCGGCGGTCGATACGGCGCCGCCGCAGGACATCACTGTCACGCAAGTTGCTGCGGCCTCGCCTGTGGCTGCGCGCCGCGCGCCCGGCTGGAGGCTGGCCGGGGTGTGGCACTATCAGGCGGACGGGCTGCGGTTTGGCGGATTTTCAGCCATGCTGCCGCTCGACCCCGGACGCCTGCGCGCCTTCACCGATCGCAGCTTCCGGATGACCTTCACCGAGCCTGACCTGCCGCAGCTGAATGGCGGGATGAACCGCCAACAGGTTTCGCCCGGCTGGCAGGATGACCTGACTGACAGCGAATCGGCCACCCGCGATCCTGTCAGCGGCGATTACTGGATTGGATACGAACAGGTGCACGCAATCCAGCGCAGCACCATCGCCAGCAGCCCCAGCGGGGTGCGCGATCTGGCCGATGTGGTCGACTGGCCATCCAATCGCGGGATCGAGGCGATGGTGCGGCTGGACGATGGCCGGTTTGTGATCGTGCCCGAAGCCGGCAAGACCGGTGTGATCTTCGCGCGGGACCCGGTGGAGGGGGGAACGCCCACCACCTTCCGCCTGCGCAAGCCGGTCAAAGGCTATGTCGCGACCGATCTGGCGCAATTGCCCGATGGCCGCCTGCTGGTGCTGATGCGCAGACTGACCTTGTCCCCGGCCGTGGGCTGGCCGCCATTTTCCGCGTTGCTGGCTATCGGAGAGCCTCCGGCAGCGGGCGGCACTTTTGCCCCTTCAGTGACCTTGCGGCTCGATGATGTCTTGCCGCGCGAGAATTATGAAGCGCTGGCGGTGCGCCCGCGCAGCGATGGGCGGGTGGATGTGTGGGTGATGTCAGACGACAATTTCTCGGTCGGCCAGCGCACCCTGCTGGCCAAGATGATATTCCATCC
>JAKFWB010000189.1 GCA_021732945.1 Porphyrobacter sp. | reverse complement strand
GGATTATCTGGCCCACGCCGCCCGAACACGCGGCTTATCCAACGCTCTACCCCCCGGTCGCGCTAGGCCTGTTTGCGCTTTCTGCGCTGGCTGGACCGGTGTGGGGCACAGTTCTGTGGAAGGTGATGGCGAGCCTTTTCGGCATTGCCCTGGTGCCGCTCGCGCTCCGGCTACTGCGTCGGCGCGGACTGGAGCGGCATCTGGCGCTGGTTGCGCTGTCGCCGCTGCTGGTGCTCGAAACCGGGGTGGGAGCACATATCGACAGTGTTGTAGCGCTGACTATCACCGCTGCGCTGGTCGCGTTTGACGCGCGGCGACCGGCTTGGGTGGGGCTGCTGCTAGGCCTTGGGATAGGCGTCAAGCTGCTACCCGGCGCGGTCCTTGTTGCGCTGATTGTGTCATCAGGATGGCGGGGCGGCGCGCGGATCGCTGGTACGGCCACTGCGACAGTCACGGGCATCTACGGCGCGGCGCTCGGCGTGGGCTGGCGACCGATCGGCTCGTTGCCGGTTTTCTTCGAGAAATGGCGCAATGGATCGCCGTTCTTCACGCTGCTCGAATGGCAGTTGCCGGTTACCGCGCTGTTGGCCGTGATCTTCGCGCTGGCGGCGGTATCCGGCCTGATGATCCTGGCCGTTGCTCGCAAGCAGCCCATATTCGGGACGCAGATCGCACTGGCCGCACCACTCATTTTGAGCCCGGTGGCCTTTCCTTGGTATCTGTGCGCCTTGGTGCCACTGGCCGCCGTCAAGCCAAGCGCAACTTTGCTGATTTGGCTTACTCTTTCGCCGATGATCTACGAAGTCCGCGACCGCTTCGTCACGGAGGGGGTGTGGATGCCCGCGCTTTGGCCGCTGATGGTGATTGGCGCTGGATGGGCGATTGGCGCAGGCGCCGATGCGATGCGCGCGTTCAAAACCGGCATCACGCAATCGGTAAGGTAACTCTCTGTTAGAGCGCTTTCCGACCAATCAGGGTCACCCTGATTGGTCGGAAAGTGCTCTAAACGAGGGAGCACATCTTGGCTGCGCGTTGGCGTGCCCATCGCATTAGACACAGATTCTACCGAATATTGAGACCCAGGCGAGCGGCCAGAAATAGGCCGGTGGCGGAGACGGAGGGATTCGAACCCTCGGTACCCTGATAGAGTACGGTTCCTTAGCAGGGAACTGGTTTCAGCCACTCACCCACGTCTCCGGGTTACAGCATCGGCTGTAGGGGCGGCGCTATAATCACCATGTTCGCCAGCGGCAAGGTGGCTTGCAAGAAAAACCGCGTGATGGCGGTTCGCACGGCGGATGACTGCGACGCTAACCACCAATTCCGGCGCGGTTCAGGCTTTGCGCCTTAGCCCGTCACAGCTCGTCGCAATTCCGATTCGGTTGGGCGAGAAGCGATTGCGGCCTGCGATTCTAGGGATTCTGATAGGCTGCGCATCAATCCGGGGCTGACAGGTCCCAGCGAAAGGCTGCATGATGATTGCGATGACCGCACGAACCTCTGACCTTCGCCGCCGCCTTGCGGGCATGGCCCTGGCGGCCCTCGCGGCGCTGGCGCTGTCCGCACCGGCCGCAGCGCAGGACTTGGAAAGCTTTGACCCGGATCAAGCCTATGATGCCCAAAGCGCAGCGCCTGCGGGCAGCATCGATGGCGATCTGGCCGCGCCAGGCGCAGAGGCTCCGCCTGCGGCCGAGATTCCTGACCCTTCGTTTGACAATGAGTTTGGCGATCTGTCAGCCCCGGCTGGCCCCGATGCGCCGGTAGAGCCGCAGCAAGTGCCAGCCGATGTCGCCACCGCAGCGCCGGAAACCTATGGCGAAGATGATCTGATCGGCGCCGCTGAAGGCGTTTTCGGCAAGGGTGCAGAAGGCCTCGCCAAGCTGATCCAGGATCTGCTCAAGAAGCAGGGCGAGCCCAATGGCTACATTGTCGGGCGTGAAGCTGGCGGCGCCTTTATCGTCGGCGCGCGGTATGGCTCTGGCACGTTGCACCACAAGGTCGAGGGCGAAAAGAAGGTTTACTGGACCGGCCCGTCGATCGGATTTGATGTTGGCGCGAATGCCGCGAACACCTTTGTGCTGGTCTACAACCTCTACGATTCCGAGGATCTCTACAAACGCTATCCGGCAGGCGAGGGGCAAGCCTATTTCGTGGGCGGGCTCAATGCCAGTTATCTGCGGCGCGGTGATGTGGTGCTGATCCCGATCCGGGTCGGTGCGGGCCTGCGACTTGGGATCAATGCGGGCTACATGAAGTTCTCGAAAGAGCAGAAGTGGTCGCCTTTCTGATCCGATAAGCGCAAACCCGGTTGCGATGCGCGGATGGCCGGGCCATTGCGCCCAACATGATGTTGAACCGACTCGAAGCCCAGGCGCCCGATGCGCTGCTCGCCCTGATCCGTCTTCACGCCGCCGATCCGCGCGAGGACAAGATTGATCTTGGCGTTGGCGTCTACCGCACCGAAGACGGCGCGACCCCGGTGTTCGCCGCAATCAAGTCGGCCGAACAGCAATTGGTCGATACGCAGGACAGCAAGTCCTATCTCGGCCCGGAAGGCGACACCGGCTTCGTCAACGCGCTGATGCCCTATATCTTCGGCGCTGACCCGACGATGGGCGGCCGGATCGCCGGGATGCAGACTCCCGGCGGCACGGGCGCGGTGCGGTTGGCGGTGGCGCTGGCGCAGAAGGCAGGCGTGAAGCGCGTCCACATGGGTGTGCCGAGCTGGCCCAACCACGCGCAAATCCTCGCCGACCTTGGCATGGAGCTGGTCGCGTTTGATCACGCGAACCCCGATGGCACGGCGAATCTTGATGCGGTGCTCGCCGCAATCAACGGCGCGGCGAGCGACGAGGCGGTGCTGATCCACGCCTGCTGCCACAACCCGACCGGGATCGATTACACCGCCGACCAATGGGACGCGATTGCCGACGCTTTTGCCGCATCCGGCACTTTCCCGGTCATCGATTCGGCCTATCAGGGCCTCGGCCACGGGATGGAGGAAGACGCCGCAGGAATGCGCGCCGTGCTTGCCAAGGTGCCGGAAGCCTTCATCGCCTATTCCTGCGACAAGAACTTCGGCCAATATCGTGACCGTGTGGGAGCCTTCTATATCCTTGCCGATGGTCAGGCGATGCTCGGCACGGCGTTCAGCAACGCCAATGCGCTGGCGCGTGCGGCGTGGTCGATGCCGCCCGATCATGGCGGCGCGGCGGTGCGGATCATCCTGCGCGATCCCGACATGACCAAGGCGTGGCTGGCCGAGCTTGACGATATGCGCGCGCGGATGCGGCAGGTGCGCGATGCGCTGGCCAAGGCGGGCAGCGCGGGCCGGATCGACCTGACCCCGCTCGGCACAGGCAACGGGCTGTTCGCGATGCTGCCGGTGACCAAGGACGAGGTCGCAAGTTTGCGCGAAGACCACGGCATCTACATGGCCGCCTCGGGCCGCATCAATGTCGCGGGCCTGACGATGGGCAACCTGCCCAAGTTCATCGCTGCGCTGGCAGCGGTGGCGGGCTGAGGGACACGTGATGCTCGACCGCCAGCCCGTGCTGGAGGGTGAGCATTTCCGCCTCCGCCCGCTCAGCCCCGATGATTGGGACGCGCTGTTCGCCGTCGCGTCCGACCCGCTGATCTGGGAACAACACCCCGCGCATGATCGCTGGCAAGAGCCGGTGTTCCGCGCCTTCTTCGACGATGCGCTGGCGAACCGGGGTGCGCTGGTGGCGGTTGATCGCGTCAGCGGCGCGGTGATCGGCTCCTCGCGCTATCAGGGGCTGGAGGAGGACGATGGCGGATCAGTCGAAATCGGCTGGACGTTCCTTGCGCGGCGCTGTTGGGGCGGTCGGTACAACCATGAGATGAAGCGTCTGATGTTGGCGCACGCGCTGGCCAGCGTGGCTGAATGCCGCTTTCTGGTGGGCGAAACCAACCTGCGCTCCCGCCGCGCGCTGGAGCGGATCGGCGCGGTGCTGACCGACCGGCGCGAGGACCGCGTGATGGCGGACGGCGCGGTGATCCCGCACCTTACTTATGTGGTGACGCGCGCGGGTTTCGCGACGGGGCCGCTAGCGGGGTAAAGCGAACCAAGCACCGGCCCGCGCCGCCGGGTCAGAACAGCTCGTCCAGCATCAGGTGGAATTGCAACTTGCGCCGGTCCGCTTCGGCGAGGCCGTAAGCGGTCATCAGCCTGTCCTGCAACGCCTCCCCGAATTCTCCGAGGCAGTTCCACAGGATCGCGAGGTCCTGATACCGGTCCGCGATGCCGACCCGCCCGGCGTCAATGCAGCCGACCACCGCGCCGCCCGCGATCAGCAGGTTATCGAGCGAGAAGTCCCCGTGCGTCACGACCGGATCGGGGGCGAGGGGCAGCAAGTCGTGCAGGCCCTGCCAGACCTGCTCGGCGGTCCAGCCCTCCCGCTCCGCATCGAAATCCTCTTCGTCGACCAGACCGGCGTCGATCCGCTGGCGCGCTGCGGCGAGCCGGTGGGTGTGATCGCTGGTGAAGGGGCATTCGCTGACCGGGATCGCATGAAGCCGCCGCAGAAAGTGCGCCAGAGCTTCGACCACAGCCTCGCGCTCCGAAGGCCTTGTTTCGAGCGCCTGATAGGCCGTCTCGCCGTGCATCGCAGTCATGAGCAGCCATGCCTCGCCCGGCACGCTGATGAAGTGCTGGACGGCTGGGACCGGGATATGCCGCGCCAGCCAGCGCAGCCGGATAATCTCGTCCTCGATGGCGTTCGCCACTGTGTCGCGGCCATGCTTCAGGTAAAGCTCTGGCGCGCCGGGCCTTCCATGAAGCCGATACACCGCCCCGCCGGATTCGCCCACCAGATCACGCGACCAGAGATAGCCGTGCAACGCCTCAGCCAAACCTGGCGGCAAGAAGGGGGCTGCGCAGCTTTCCTCGCGATCCTCGTTCATGCCGCCGACCACCTCACCGAGCCTTTGCCTGTGTCGCGCCAGATAGCGCCGGAAAGTGCTCTATATGTCGGGTCTCAGCGCCTTGCCCACCCCCCCACT
>JAKFWB010000348.1 GCA_021732945.1 Porphyrobacter sp. | reverse complement strand
ATGCGCAAACTGATTTTACTGCTTTTGCCGATGGTGCTTGCCGCAAATTGCAGCGCGCCTGCGGCCCAAACCGCCGAGGCCAACCCCGACAAGTATTTCGAACCAGTGACGTCCGATATTGTCGGCGCGACCGGCGACGGCAATTACGCTCTGAAAGCAGGCAAGCCGGGTGACCCGCTCAGCCCGTTCAACGCCGATGGCTCGGTCAAGCGCTCGTTTCCCGAAGGTGTTGTGGTGCGATTAAATGCGATCATGATCCGCACCGAAGAGGTAATTGGCAAGTATGACGACATCCGCCCCGGGATCGAACAGCTGGTTGCTGATGCCAGCGCCGCGCCGGGTGATGCTGCCAAGGCCGCCAAGGCGCGCGAGGGTCTGGAACAGGTCCGCGCGTTGCAGGCCGAGGCCATCAACGCGCGCGAAGATCTGTCAGTTGAAGGTCAGCAGCTGGTCGACAGTAAGCAATATTATGATCAGGTGATTTTCAGCGGGATGGCGACCTTCGTCACCCGAGTCGAAAACGAATTCGCCGACGATCTCAAGGCGATGAACGCCAAGCTGAAACCCTGAGGCAGAGTGGCAGGCTGGCCGTTATCCGGCGCCCGCCCGTTTCGCTGCGTCCCGCCGCTACGTTTGGCGCCCGACCCTGCCACCGTGCGAGACAATTCGGCCCTATGCAGATAGATGGGCACGGAATAATGTTGCATGATAGGGGGTGATGAACCCGATTATCGGCAATATGGTCGGACACGCAGGCCATTGGGGGGACGAACGTGAGGAGCGCGGAATAGTGGCATCGGCGATGGACGAAGCGATCGGCACAGCGTCCGATGCGGCGCAGCGTCTCGCGCAGGGCCTGCTGGCGCGCGGGGTGATCTCCGCTGATGCGCTTGCGCGGGCGCGGTCCATTGAAGATGACAGCGGCGAAGATCTCGCCACTATCCTCACCCGGCTCGGGATTGTCAGCGAACAGGCGCTGGTTGATTACTTCAAGGCGGCCACGGGCCTGCTGCCAGTGGGCGAGGCTGAATGGCCGCAAGGTGCCCCGGTTATTGCGGCTGAGCAGGTCTCGGTCGCTTTCCTGCGCGATCATCTGGTGCTGCCCTTGGCGCGGCAGGGCGATGCGCTGCTGGTGGCCGTGGGCGATCCGCTGCGGACCTTTGCCGCCGACTCGCTCGGGCAGTTGGCCGGACTGCGCGTGGTGCGCCGGATTGCGACCCGCGGTGCGATCGAGGCGGCGATTGATCGGCTCTATGGCTCCGGCCGCAGCGATGATGCGCTGGTGGCCGACGCTGATGAGGATGATCTGGAGCGGCTGCGCGACCTTGTCAGCGATGCGCCGGTGATCCGCGCGGTCAATCGCCTGATCGCTGATGCGGTCGATGCCCGCGCCTCTGACATCCATCTTGAACCGGCCGAGGATCGGCTGGCGGTGCGTTACCGCATCGATGGTGTGCTGGTGGAACAGCCCGCGCTGCCGCCGCAAATGCGCGCCGGGCTGGTGTCGCGCATCAAGGTGATGGCCGAACTCAACATCGCCGAGCGTCGCTTGCCGCAGGATGGACGCTTGCGCGTTGCGGTGCGCGGGCACGAGATTGATCTGCGCGTCGCCATCGCGCCCTCGATCCATGGGCAGACGGTGGTCATGCGCATTCTCGACAAATCGGGCATGGCGCTCGACTTTGCGGCGCTGGGCTTTGCGCCGGAGCTGGCCGAGCGGATGGAGACGATGCTCGCGCGGCCGCATGGGATCATGCTGGTCACCGGGCCAACGGGGAGCGGGAAGACCACCACGCTCTATGCAGCGCTCGCTACGATCAATTCGGGCACGCGCAAGATCCTGACCGTGGAAGACCCGATCGAATACCGCCTGCCGGGCATTGTCCAGACGCAGGTGAACCCGGCCATAGGCCTCGATTTCGCCGCCGCGCTGCGCAGCTTCCTGCGGCAGGACCCGGACGTGATGATGGTCGGCGAAATCCGCGACCTCGAAACCGCGCAGATCGCGATTCAGGCGGCATTGACCGGGCACGGGCTGCTCTCGACCCTGCACACCAACACGGCGGCGGGTGCGATCACCCGGCTGCTGGATATGCAGGTGGAGCCGTTCCTGCTCGCCTCGACGCTCAACGCCGTGGTGGCGCAGCGGCTGGTGCGGCGGCTGTGCCCGCATTGCAAGGTGCCGCATGTGCCGGGGCCGGGCCAGCGCGCCGCGCTCCGCTGCGATGACAGCGCGACTTTCTGGCGCGGGGCGGGCTGCGGGGAATGCGGGCACACCGGCTTCAAGGGCCGGATCGCGCTGGTCGAATTCCTTGAAGTGGATGAGGCAGTGGCGCAGCTGATCCTTGACCGCGCCGATGCGCGCGAGATCGCCCGGCGCGCCGGGGCAAAGCAGCTTTGCACGATGATGCAGGACGGTCTCGCCAAGGCGAAGGCGGGGCTGACCACGGTGGATGAAGTGCTGCGAGTGACGTTTGATGGCTGAGGCAGTGCTGGCCTTCCGCTATCGCGGCACGGATTCGCATGGCAAGCGTGTGTCTGGGCAGATCGACGCAGCGAGCCGTGACGAGGCGGTGCGGCGGCTGCGGCAATCGGCCATTGTGCCGATCGATGTCACGCCGGGTGCTGCGGCTCAGGCCACGGGCGCAGTGCGGCGCACCGCCAAGACCCGAACCGCGATCACCCGCTCCATCGGCGAACTCGCCGTGCTGCTCAATGCAGGGATCGCGCTTGAACGCGCGATGGCGCTGATGCTGGATTCGGTCGAGGACGCGGCCCTGCGCGGTGAGCTTGGGCGGATGCAGCAGGCGGTCAAGGAAGGCGCACCGCTGTCGCGCAGCTTTGCCGAACGGCCGGGCCTGTTCTCGCCAATGGCCGCCGCCATGGCCGAAGCGGGGGAGGCCGATGGCCAGCTTGGCGCGTCGCTTGAACGGCTGGCTGATGCCTTGCAGCGCGATGATGATTTGCGCGGCATGATCGTCACCGCGATGATCTATCCGCTCATCCTGGTGGTGCTGTCGGTTGCGGTGATCGCAATGATGCTGCTGTTCGTGGTGCCGCAGTTCGAAAGCCTGTTTGCCGGTGCCGAAGATCGGTTGCCGGCAGCTTCGGTTCTGATCATGCAGGCGAGCCAAGCCCTGCGCGCGGGCTGGTGGTGGATGCTGCTGGTGCTGGGCGGCGCGGTGCTGGCGGCGCGGCAGATACTGAGCCAGCCGCAGGCACGTGCCGCAAGCGATCGTTGGATCCTGACGGTTCCGCAGATCGGCACGCTGGTGCGCAGCGCCGAGACCGCGCGCTTTGCCCGCACGCTGGGCGTGCTGGTGGAAGGCGGCGTGCCGCTGCCTTCAGCGACGCTGCTTGCCGGACGCGCGATCGGCAACAGCCACATGGCCGCCGCCGTGCGCGCGGTGGCAAGCGGGATGAAGGAAGGCGCCGGCCTGACAACGCCGCTGGCCGCCGCCAATATCTTTCCCAAGAAGGCGATCGGCTTCTTCCGCACCGGCGAGGAGGCATCGGAACTCGGGCCGATGCTGATCCGGCTGGCGGATGTGCTTGACCGCGATCTCAAGATTCAATTGCAGCGGCTGGTGGGTTTGCTTACTCCAGCGATCACGGTGATTTTGGGGGCGGTGGTTGCGACGATTATTGCTGCTATCATGGCGGCAATTCTTGGGTTCAACGATCTGGCACTGGTGTGATGATGCGACAGAAATTGCAGCGCGATAAGCGCATATCGGCAGGTTTTACTCTGCTGGAACTGCTGGTAGTGCTGGCGATTCTTGGCCTTCTGGCCGCGATTGTCGGGCCGCAGGTGATCAAGTACCTCGGCAGTTCCAAGACACAGACTGCTACGGTGCAAGTCAAGAACATCGCCGCCGGGCTGGAGCTGTTCCGGCTCGATGCGGGCCGCTACCCCACCCCTGAAGAAGGCTTGCAGGCGCTGATGGCGCAGCCCACCAATGTGCCGATCTGGAATGGCCCTTACATGGGTCAGGCGAGTGGGTTGGTGGATCCCTGGGGCAATGCCTACCGCTTCAAGGCGCCGGGCGATCATGGTGAGATCGACGTCTTCTCCTATGGCTCGGATAATGCCGTGGGCGGCACGGGCGAGGCCAAAGATGTCGGGAACTGGTAACAGCGCCGCATTCTCAGCGCATCCCCGGCACCCGATCACAGGCTTCACGCTGATCGAAATGCTGGTGACGCTGGCGATCACCGGGCTGATCGCAGGGATTGCCTTCCCGCGCGTGCAGAACAGCATGACGGCGATGGAGTTCCGGATGGGCGCGGGGCAAGTGGCCGAGGCGCTGCGCAGCGCCCGGGCCGAAGCGATCCGAACGGGCGAGCCGGTGGCGCTGGCACTGGAGGGGCGCGAGTTGGTGATCGGCGATGGCGCGCCGGTCGCTCTCCCGGCGTCGGTCACGGTGATTGCGGGGCAGGATGTTCCGGTCACCTTCTATCCCGATGGCACGGCCGAGCCTGCGCTTTACCGCATCACCTCTCGTGGTGCGGGCGGCGGGTCACGCGAGCGGCGCATCACTGTGTTTGGCAGCACTGGGCATATTGCGGAATCGGGCCAGTGATGCAGCGGGGGGGCACGCAGCATCGGGGGCAGCGCGAGCGGGGGTTTACCCTGCCCGAAGCCCTCGTCGCCTCGGCGATTGTTGCAGCGATGCTCGGCGTCACGCTCAACGTGGTGCAGAACAGCGCTCGCGCCGCGCGCATCAATGAAGAACGCCGCGCTGCGCTGCTGGTGGCCCAATCGCAGATGGCGGTGGCCGAAGTGGCGGTGCCCGGCCGCTTCGTCAGCCGCGAAGGCCGCAGCGGGGCGATAGCGTGGGAGTTGCGGATCGAGCCCTATCGCGGCACCTTCGCCAGTCCGGCGGTTGATCAGATCACGGTCAGCGCCGGGACGGGGCCATCGGGTCAGCCGCTGGTGGAGCTCACCACGCTCAGAGTCGCCGGAACATGACCGTGCGCCGTCCGTCCGAAGCGGGGTTCACTCTGATCGAGCTGCTGGTCAGCCT
>JAKFWB010000101.1 GCA_021732945.1 Porphyrobacter sp. | reverse complement strand
GGGTGATCCCGCGCGCCTTTGCGGCAGCGAAGAAATGATCGATCAAAGCCGCGCCCACCCCGCGACGCCGTGAGCCGGGGAGCACCGCGATCAACAGCAATTCTTCCTCATCCAGAACATGGCGGGTCAGCACGAAGCCTGCCGGATTGGGGCCTTGCGCCGCATCAGGAGCAATCAAGTTTCCATCAGCATCAATCACCAATGCATGCGTATTCGGCATGGTGAGCGCCTCGGTGACTTGCCGACGGTTCCACGCCTCACCAAAGGCGGGATCGAACGCGGCCTCCATCACCGCCATGATCCGGTCGACCAAAGCGGGTGAAGGGCTCATGCCGGATGCCGCTCCGCCATCGGGGTGGCATCGGCTCCGCGGCCATAGATCGGTGCAAGATCATGGTTGAGCAGCGCCGAGGATATCAGACCCACCGCGCGCGCATCGGGATGCAAATCCATCACCAGTTGCGAACCAGAGTTGAGCGTGGCAGCAAACGCCGCCGCGCGGTTGCCCACAATGACCGCTTGAGCCCCGCCATCAACCGCCGCCTGCGGGCTGAGCGAGCGCACCGCGCCGTTCGGTTGGCCATTGATGAAATCCTGCACGAACCATTCGCCATGCCCGCCATTCATGCAAACGGTTACTGCGCTGCCGGGATGTTCCGCTGCGGCCCGAGCCGCCACCAGCGCCAATGTGGGATAACCCAGCACTTCGGCCCCCCAAGCAAAGCCAAGCGCGCGTGCTGTCGCCAGTCCGATCCGGACCCCGGTGAAGCTGCCCGGGCCCAGCGAAACCAGTAACCGCGCGGCGCGGCCCCGGTCAGGCAGGGCCGCGATCATCGGCACCAGCGCTTCGGCATGGCCGCGCCCCAGTTGGCGGTGATCATGCGCGATCAGCCTGTCGCCCTCGAACAGGGCGATGCTGCAAGCCTCGGAGGCGGTCTCGATGGCGAGCGTGCGCATGACGCACGGCCGATGCCTCAGGCTGACCCGGTGCGCAAGCGGTGGATGCGATGCGGCTCAGGCGATGCGATTGAAGGTCGCAAATTCTGGGCGGGGGCTGCGCGGGAAGATGCTGGCAGGATCGCCATAGCCGACCGAGCAGATGAAATTGACCCGGTGGCGCGGCTCATCGGCAAAGAAGGCCGCGTTCACAGCATCAGTATCAAACCCAGACATCGGCCCGCAATCCAGCCCCAGCGCACGCGCGGCGAGCATCAGGTAAGCACCCTGCAAGGATGAATTGCGAAATGCGCCTTCCTTGCGGCCAGCTTCGTCGCCATCGAACCAGCTTTTGGCGTCGGTGTGCGGGAACAGCCACGGCAGTTCCTCGTGAAAATCGATGTCATAGCCGATCACGGCGGTGACCGGCGCGGCGGCGATCTTCTGCTGGTTGCCATCAGACGCACATTCCACCAATTTCGTTTTGGCTTCCGGCGATTTGACCCACACGATCCGCACGGGCTGCATGTTGGCCGAGGTTGGGGCCATTTTCATAAGGTCCCAGACCGCGTGGAGCTGCTCGTCAGACACCGGCTTGTCGAGCCAGCCGTTGTAACTGCGCGCTTCGTTGAACAATTGGGCAAGCGCCGCATCACTCAGCACATGATCATGGAATTGCATGGTCACGCGGCCCGCACCTCGGTCACCTCGGGGACGTAATGTTTCAGCAAGCTTTCGATCCCGTGCTTCAGCGTCGCCGTGCTCGACGGGCAGCCTGCGCATGATCCTTGCAAGGTGAGATAGACCACTCCGTCGCGAAAGCCGCGATAGGCGATATCGCCGCCGTCACCCGCCACGGCCGGGCGTACACGGGTTTCGAGCAATTCGTTGATGGCCGCGATCACTTCGGCATCCTCAGGCCGCTCTTCCACCACCGCTTTATCCTCTGGCGGCACAGTGATGCCTGCCGCGGTGCCGCTGGCAAACAACGGCGCTTCAGAGACAAAGTGATCGAGCAGGATCGCGATGACCTGCGGTTTCAGCGCACTCCAGTCCGCACCGGGTGCCGCAGTGACGCTGACGAAGTCTGCGCCGAAAAACACGTTCACCACCTCGCCGCTATCAAAGATCGCCTGCGCCAGCGGGCTCGCTTCGGCGGCCTCCGGCGAGGCGAACTCGCGGGTGCCGACATCCATCACGGCCTGACCGGGCAGGAATTTGAGAGCGGCGGGATTGGGTGTGGTTTCGGTTTCTATGAACATAGCCTCAATCTAGGTGCGCCGGGTGCTGCCCGCAAGCATTCACTATCGCTTCATACTTTGCTGGCCTATAACCTTGGCTATGACGCTGTTCTCCTGTGCAAGCCGCACCTTCGTCCTTCTGTTCGCGCCTGCTGTGCTGCTTCAGCCGGTTCTGGCGCAGCAGATTGCGCCCAACCCTGTGGCCGAAGCGCCCGCCGTGCCGCCGGTGCCTGCGCCGCAAGCCTTGCAAACCAATGGCGAAGCGCCGTGGCTCTATCGCGGCTCTGACGTTCCGGTTGATGACAAGTGGCTGTTCGGCGAGATGAAGAACGGCCTGCGCTATGCCGTGCGCCGCAACGGGGTGCCGCCGCGTCAGGTGTCGATCCGGGTGCGGATTGATGCCGGATCGCTGCACGAAGAGGATAGCGAACAGGGCTATGCCCACCTTTTGGAGCACCTGTTGTTCCGCGAAAGCAAATATCTCTGGCAGGCCGAGGCGATTTCGGCATGGCAGCGGCTGGGAGCGACCTTCGGCAGCGATGCCAATGCCGAAACCAGCCCGACGCACACTGCTTACAAGCTCGACATTCCCAATATCGACGATGCCAAGCTGGTCGAGAGCTTCAAATTGCTGTCGGGCATGATCCGCGAGCCGGTGTTGAACGATGCCAATGTCGGCGCTGAACGCCCGATTGTGCTGGCGGAAAAGCGCGAACGCGGCGGCGCGGGCCTGCGCATGGCAGACCTTACCCGGCAGACCTTCTTTGCCGGGCAGCGGCTGTCGGTGCGCAATCCAATCGGCACTGATGAAACTCTGAAGGCCGCCAGCGGAACAGCGGTCAAGGCGTTCTATGATCGCTGGTATCGCCCGGAAAACACCGTGATCGTGGTCGCGGGCGATGCCGATCCGATGGTCCTGGCCGGGCTGGTGGAGCAATGGTTCGGCGATTGGCAGGGCACCGGCACCCCCGGCGTTGCGCCCGATTTCGGCGATCCCCTGCCGCCTGCTGATGCGCCGCCCGCTGATGCGCAAGCCGCCGCTCCGATTGGCGAGCTGGCGGTCGGGGTCGAACACGATCTGCCGCGTAGCCTGACCTATGCGATCATGCGCCCATGGCGCACGGTGGAGGATACCATCCTGTATAATGAGGGCCTGCTGCTGGATGCTGTGGCGCAGGCGATCATCAATCGTCGGCTGGAATCGCGCGCACGCGGCGGCGGCAGCTTTCTTTATGCGCAGGTCCAGCAGGATGATGTCTCGCGCTCAACCGATGCGACCTTCGTCACCTTCGCGCCATTGACCGAAGACTGGCAGGCGGCGCTGGCCGATGTGCGAAGTGTGATCGCCGATGCGCTCACCAATCCGCCCACGCAGGAAGAAATTGACCGCGAGGTTGCCGAATTCGACGTGGTGTTCGCCAACGAGGTTGAACAGGAAACCGTGCAATCCGGCTCGGACTTGGCCAATAACCTGATCAACGCTGTCGATATCCGCGAAACGGTCGCGTCGCCTAAGGTGGTGCTGGACGTGTTCCGGGGCATGAAGTCGCGGCTCAACCCGCAGGAAGTGCTGGCGCGCACGCAGGGCCTGTTTGCAGGCACTGTCACGCGCTCTGTCTATGTCACGCCGACGGAAGGGGAGGCCGATGCGGCGTCGCTGCGGCTGGCCTTGGCGAGCGAAGCCAAGGTTGATGGCTCCGCGCGGCTGGCAGCGCAAACCATCTCGTTCGATGATCTGCCCCCGCTCGGCACGCCGGGCACGATCACCGCTCAGCGCCCGCTCGGCGTGCTCCAGATCGAACAGGTCGATTTCGCCAATGGCGTTAAGGCGCTGGTGTGGGCCAATGATGCCGAGCCGGGCCGGGTGACGGTGCGGGTCCGGTTTGGCACCGGTTACCGCGCGTTTGACAAGGACAGCGCAGTCTATGCCGCCATGGGTGAATCGGCGCTGGTTGGTTCGGGCATTGGCGAATTGGGCCAGAACGAAATTGACCGCCTGGCATCGGGCCGCAAGCTCGGCTTTGATTTTTCGATCGATGATGCCGTCTTTACGCTGACCGCCCAGACGCGTTCGGAAGATGTCGCCGATCAGCTTTACCTGTTCGCCGCCAAGCTGGGCATGCCGCGCTGGGACAAGGATCCGGTGATCCGCGCCAAGGCCGCGGCAGAATTGGCCTATAACACCTATTCGACCAGCCCCGGCGGGATACTCAACCGCGATTTGGAATATCTCGCGTCAGGCGGCGATCAGCGCTTTGCCACGCCCGATCCGGCGGCGCTCAAGGCGGTGACGCCCGAAGGCTTCCGGGCGGTGTGGGAACCGCTGCTGCGGCAGGGCCCGATCGAGGTGCTTGTGTTCGGCGAGTTCGATCAGGCCGCGGTCATCGAACAATTGCGCCTGACCTTCGGCGGGCTGGCCGCGCGGGACCCGATTGCCCCTGAAGTGGCGGCGCGCGTGCCTGGGTTTGCGGTCGGTTCCGATCAGCCTGCGGTGGTGCGCCATCGCGGCGATGCCAATCAGGCCGCAGCTGTGGTCGCCTGGCCCAGTGGGGGCGGGGTTGGGTCTTTGCGCGAAAGCCGCCAGCTGGAAATCCTCACGCAGCTGTTCAACAACCGCCTGCTCGAAGCATTGCGGGAACGTGCTGGTGCGAGCTACTCGCCGCAGGTGTTTTCCAATTGGCCCGCCGATTTGGCGAGTGGTGGGCGGATCACCGCATTGGCTCAGCTGGAGCCGGAATTCGTGCCTGTGTTCTTTGCCGAGGCAGATCGCATCGCCAAGGATCTTGCCGCCAATCCGCCCACTGCGGACGAGCTGGAGCGGGTGACCGAACCGCTCAGCCAGCTGATCCGGCGCGCCTCCACAGGTAACCAGTTCTGGCTGTAC
>JAKFWB010000102.1 GCA_021732945.1 Porphyrobacter sp. | reverse complement strand
GCGGCGTTTGGCCCATGCCGCGCGCAGGCTGGTGATCAGCTTGACGGTGAGGTAAATGCCAACATCCACCATGCTCGCCCCCGCGCGCAGGGCCTTGCGCAAATCTCCAGCGGAATTGGAGCCGGTGAAATGCGGCGTTGGATAGAGTGCGAGGAGCTGTTCATTGCCCAGCCGGCGGCGGGTCTCGACCCTGATCTGATTGACGATCCGGCGCGGCGGCGATACGGTGAACCACACCGGCACGCCATCGCCATCGCGGCTGACGCTTCGGCGCTCGCTCGCGGTGAAGCGCGAGTAGACCCAGACGTCGTCGCCCGTGATCGGCGGAAAATCGCCGATCTTGGCATAGCCTGCCTCGGACAGGCCGAAGCATCCCGAACCCACCATAGCCTGCGTGACATAGGGCTGGGTCAGCCATACCCGGTAATAGGCCCGCACCAGAAAGCTTGAGCGTGAAAGATCCATCCGCAGCTGCGGTGAGGCAGCCATGACGCCGGGCCTGGTCAGCTCAGCAGCCAGCGCCGCCAACGCGCGGTATTCGCACTGAATATCGGCATCAAGGAAGATGCGCGGGAAGGCGGTGGCAAGGCGCGCAGCTTCGTTCATGGCGATGGTCTTGGAGCCCTGCGGCAGATCAAGCACCACGGCATCAGGCGCAACCTTCCGGGCGATCGCCACGGTATCATCATGGCAGCCATTGGCGGCAATGATCAGTTGCATCCGGTGCCGGGCAGGCGCTCCGCGAAGGGCGGTCTCGATGCAGCGGGCGATGACGTTCGCTTCATTATGGGCCGGGATGATGACGTTGAATGGCAGAGGTTCGGTCATGTCGTCATCCCACCATTGTCCAACCTGCCTCTCTTGCGGCATGTCAGCTCTGGCCTGCTCGCGTTTCTGGCTGTGAACCTTCCACCGCGAGCGGCCCGTCAGGCTCGCGCCTTGTCGCGGCCGTATTCGTAGTATCCGTATTGGTAGCTGTAGGACTCTCCTGCCTCCAACGCGCGGTACTTGGTCAGGATCACACCCAGCACATTGCCGCCCGCAGCCCTGATCCGGCGAATGGCGTTGCGCGCGTGCGCGAAGGGCACCCGGTTGGCTTCGAGAATGAAGATTGTGCCATCCACCAAACGCGACAGGATTGGCGCATCGGCCAGACCCATCACCGGTGAGGAATCGAGGATCACCAGCGAATAGTCCTCACTGCATTGCTTCAGGAAGGCGCGAAATTCCGGTGAATCGATGATTTCTGTCGGGTTGGGCGGAATTTCGCCAACGGGCAGAATTTCGAGGTTTTCATGCACGCCTTTAACCACAGCCACTTCAAGCGGGACGTGGCCGAGCAACACTTCGACCAAGCCAACCTTGGGCCGCTCGATATTGACGAGGCGGGCGACCGAGGGACGCCGCAAATCGACATCGATCAGCAGCGTCTTGCGGCCAAGGCTGGCAAACAGCTCGGCAAGGATCACCGAGGTGGTTGATTTGCCCTCTGACGAGCTGCTGCTGGTGAGGAGGAGTACGTTCTTGCTGCGCGGCAGGCTAAAGTCGATCGATGCGCGGATCGAGGAATAGGCCTCCATCAGCGCGCTGAAACGATCATTGCCTGCGCCGTCCAGATCAGGCTCCTGCACATGCGGCGTGTAGCCGAGCAACGGAAGCCCAATCTTCTCCTCAACCTCTTCGATCGAGCGCACCCGATCGTCCAGCGTCTCGCGCAGCACCGCAAGGCCTGCCGCCAGTGCAATGCCGAACACCAGCGCCAGCGTCATGTTCTGGAGCATGTTCGGTTCGTAGGGCGCGCCGGGCACGGTTGCGCTGTCAAGCTTGCTGACCGCGCCGGACTGCACGTTGGCGGCGCTGTTGACCTGATTATACCGATCAAGCAGCACCTTAAGCTGGTCGCGCAGCGCCTGGGCTTCGCGTTCCAGCGAGCCATATTGCACCCGCAGATCCTGTTCGACCAGCGTGTCACCGGTCACCGATGCCAGTTCGGCTTCAAGCGCCTGTTCCTGATTGCGGGCGATCACGAATTCGTTGCGGATCTGCGATTTGATGTCTGCGCTGCTCCGCTCGATCTGCCCGTCGAGCACAGCCAACTGCGACAGCAGCGTGCGGATCTGGGGGAAGTCATCATTGTAACGCTGGCGCAGTTCGGCAAGCTCGACGCGCTTGTCGGTGCGCTGGCCAATCAGACCTTGCAGCACCGGGCTCGCCTGCACTTCGGGCAGCTGTGTGGTCGGCAGGTTCTGCAATGACCGCCAGCGCTGTTCAGCGGCGATGCGGGTGGCCTTGGCTTCGGCGACACGCTGGTTGATCCCTGACAGGTTGGCGGCTGTCAGAGTAACTGTCGATCCGCCTTCCACAGCAACTGATTGATCCACCACAATCCCTGAATTGCGGGCATAGAGGTTTGCGGCTTCTTCCGCTTCCTCCAAACGCTCACGCGATAGATCAATCTGTTCGCGTAAATAGGTCACTGCATAGCTGTTTTCGGAGATCGTATCGCGCGATTCCAGCGCGACAAAGGCGTCGGCATAGGCATTGGCCATTTCGGCTGCCAGCACCCGGTTGCTTGACTTGAACCCGATCCCGATAATCCAGTTTTCGGTGGGCATCTGCGGAGCGATTGACGACGCCAGGATACCGGCGGCGATCTTCTCTTTTTCTGCCAGCCACTGCGCGTCGCTCATATTGGGTGGGCGGCGTTCATCAACATCCTTGCCCAGCAGATCGTAACGCGCGCCAAGATTGGCTTCCTTGGCCACCATCTCGGCGAGATTGCGGCTTTTCAGCACTTCGATCTGGGTGGAGATGTAATCATAAATTTGGCTGGCCGCGATGCCTTGGTCAACATCCTGACCTTCAACGATATAACGCCCGTAGGGTTCGACCTTCACCTTGGACGTGGCCAGATACATCGGGGTCGCCATCAGCGTCCAGATCACGCCGCCAATCAGCGCGGCCAGCAGCACTCCGGCAATCAGCCAGCGCTGCCGAAACAGAATGCCCCGGACCGTTGCGAGATTGATGCTATGCGGTTGCGGTTGGTAATGGGCTAGCTGGCCATCAGGCATGTAACTGTCGAGCCAGCGCCCTTGGGGTGCCGGTTCGGAGGCAGTGATGAAGGTAGGGTCATTCATGGTGTCAATTGGTCACCCCGGCCGCGGCAAAGATCCCGAATGCTGGAAGCGCCTTGAGAAAGTCTTCCCAGAACACCGAGAGGCCATCCGTACCCATCACCACACGATCACCCGGCTCAAGCACCGGATCGAGCATGGTCCCCTGCCGGACCGCTGCGTAATCGAACTTGGCCACGAGGATCCCTTGAGGGCTTTCGCGAAACACAGCGACTTGACTGAGCTTGGCAGACCGCTTGGGACCAGCGGCCAGAGATACCGCCGACGAAAGGCGCGCGCCGGGCTGGAAAGGGTACACCCCGGACGCTCCACAGCGCCTTCAACCGTAACAAGGTGCGAGGCATATTCGGCGATGTTGACGCTGACCATCGGGTCCTTGAGGCCGACCGCGGCAAAGCGGCGGGTGACGTCCTGTTCCAGCTGCTTCGCGGTCATCCCGGCAGCCGGGATCGAGCCGAGCATTGGCACCGAGACATTGCCCTCGACCCCGATCCGCACGGTCGGGAGCGAAAGATCTGGCTCGCGGAAAACTGCGACCGAAATCAGATCCGAAGAGCGCAAAAGATAGGTTGAAGGGCGCGCAACGGTGTAGTTTGCCTGGCCCAGCGACGCATCGACCTGCGAGGCGGCAAGGCCGGCTTCGGGCGCCGGGCTTGACGCGCAGCCTGCAACGGTCATCGCCAGCAAAGTGGGAATTAGGACCGCCGAAACCTTGTTGCGAACACCCATCGTAACCACTCCCTTTACCCCCACTAAGGGAGGCTACCTAGACCCTCGCATGCCGCAGCGCAACACGGTTACGCCCCGCTAACTGCCCCCCGTATGGTTGCATGGTTGCAGGTCAATGTGCCACGAACAGGGTCGAAACTCCCGTAAGCTTTTCAAAGTGTGCGCCATGTTTGCCAATCTATCGGCCTTTAATCTTGCTGCTGTAGGGCTTTATCTACTGGTGTCATTCACCGCAGCAGCAGGGCTGTTCGGCGCATTGCGCTTTCGGCAAGCAGGATGGCACGCCCGGGCTTGGCTGCTGATCATGATCCTGTTTGCGGCCTTGGCGGCGCTGCGCGGGTTGGGGTTGGAGGATTTCTGGCAGGATGCTTTGCGCAATATGATGCGGGCCGATGGTGCCTATCAGGATCGCCGCGCGTTCCAGCGGCCCTTGGCTGCGGGCGTGATCGCGGTGACAAGTTTAGTAGCGTTTCTATGGGCTTATCGCGGCTTTCGCAGCGTGCGCGGGCGCCGCAATGTGGCGGTTATGGTGGCCGCGGCTAGCGCTTTTGTGATGATCGCGCTGGTGGCCTTGCGGCTCATTTCGCTGCACCCGGTCGATGCGCTGTTGTATGGGCCGTTCAAGCTCAACTGGATCATCGATATCGGAACCAGCCTTGTGGTGTTGGGAGCAGCGCTCACCTACCTCCGCGTGGTCATCCAGCGGCCCTGAACACGGATCAGTGCAGCGCGGCGATAATGTCCGCGATCTGGCGGCTGGCGGTGCCATCCCCGTAAGGACTATGCGCCCGCGCCATCGCCTGATAGGCGCCCGCATCATCGAGCAGCCGCGTCGTTTCGGTAAGAATAACAGCCGTATCTGCCCCGACCAATCGCGCCGTTCCGGCCGCCACGCCTTCGGGCCGCTCGGTCGTGTCGCGCATCACCAGCACCGGCTTGCCAAGGCTGGGGGCTTCCTCCTGAATCCCGCCGGAATCGGTTAGGACAAGGTCGCAGGCCGCCATCATCGCGACGAAATCCAAATAGTCGAGCGGGTCGATCAGGGCGATATTGTCCTGCCACGCCAGTGCCGGTCGCATCACCCCCACAACATTGGGATTGGGGTGCAGCGGATAGATAATCGCGACATCGTCGCGCGCCGCAAGTTGCTGCAATGCAGCGGCAATCTGTGCCATCCCCGCGCCAAAATTCTCGCGCC
>JAKFWB010000224.1 GCA_021732945.1 Porphyrobacter sp. | reverse complement strand
ACCACCAGCGACATCATCGATTCGACCAGTACGCTGCTGCGCGAGCAGACCGCGCAAATCCACGAACAGGCCGCCGCCAGCACCATCCCGCTGGAGACGCTGCAACGCGCCTTCCAGAACATCTATGACACGATGGATGAAGTGGACGCCTTCAAGCTCCGCGCCTTGGATTCGATGAAGCAGACGGTCAATGTCCTGACCAGCGAGGTCGAAAAGTCCAAGGGCTACATCGCGCGGGCTGAAGGGCAGGCGCAGGCGCAGGCCAAGGTTGCGGCCGGTGAGCCCTCGCTGCTGGCGCTGGATCGCTGATGGCGAACCTGACCGAAGAAACCAATCGGGCTGTCAATGATGCTCGCAGGCTTGTTGCCGACAACCGGGCTGGCGGACGCCACCGCGCTGTCGGCACCAGCATTGGCAAGGGCTCGGCGCAGCTCAAGGCCAAGAGCCTCGCCCGCCGCGCCGTGCTGTTCCTCGGGGCGCTTTTCGCGATCTTCGTAGCGGCCGGCGTCGCTGGCGCGATCCTCAACGGGATCGGCTTCTGGGGCGTGATCCTGACGGCGCTGGCCTGTTTCATCGCGGCGGCGGTGTTCATCCGCTATCCGGCTACAAAGGTGCCCAAGCGCGCCGAACTCACGCTCGGCAATCCGGCGCAGATGGTGGCGCGCACCGAACTGTGGCTCGAAGCGCAGCGGCCCGCTCTGCCTCCGCCGGCGCAGACTATCGTCGATCAGCTCGGCGTGCAGCTCGATGCCCTCGGCCTGCAATTGAAAACCCTCGACGGCGCGCACCCGGCGATGGCCGAAGTGCGCGAGCTGGTGGGCGAGTATATCCCCGAGACGATCGACAATTATCGCAAGATCCCGGCCCACCTGCGCGGCGAACAGCATGCAGGCAAGACGGCTGATGAACGGTTGACCGAAAGCCTCGCGAAACTCTCGGGCGAGGTGGACCGGGTCACCCGGCGACTGGCCGAAGGCGCGCTGGATGATCTGGCGATCAAGAGCCGCTATCTCGAATACCGCTATGCCGGGACCGAGGCGCTTGAAGACCTTACCGGCGGCGCAGGCATGCCCGATACCGGTGTGCCCTTGCCCGATTTTTCAGCTTCGCCGGCCAAGCAGGAGCGATGAGCCATGCGCGTGACCTTGCCCCACGATCTTCCCAAGGATGAAGTGCGCCGCAGGATGCGCGACCATGCCGACGAAATCTCCGGGTTTTTCCCGCCGGGCCTCGCCAAGGTGACGACCGATTGGCCAAACGAGGACCGGATGGCGATCACCGCCGAGGTGATGGGCATGACCATCCCCGGTGGGGTCGAGGTGCGTGACACGGACGTCGTGATCGAAATGGACCTGCCGATGCTGCTCAGCGTGATGCGCGGGCCGTTGGAAGCAGCTGTAAAGAAGGAAGGCGGGCGGCTGCTCGCCCCCTAGAGCGGTTTCCGCGTCAGCAGCGTCATCCCGGCCGCGCTGAAATCGAGATCATCAATGCCGGAAGCGACGAGGCATTCTCCCGCCCCAGCCCGCGCCGAACCATCGCGCGCAGTCACTTCGCCCGCCAGCGGCAAGGCCAGCAGCGCACCCGGATAGGCCGCACGGGTTGCCGCATCAGGCATGCCCTCCACCCGGTCGAGCCGGAAGTGTGGGCCATCCACGAGCGTCGGCCCAGCGGCAATCGTGCGGTGATGACAGGCGGCATAGGGCGCGCCAATCGCCACGGCCAGCGCCCGGTCAAGATGAAGTTCGCGCGGGCGGCCATAATCATACAGGCGGAAGGTCGTATCGCTGGCCTGCTGCACCTCAACCAAGGCAAGGCCGGGGCCAATCGCGTGGACGGTGCCTGCGGGCAGATAGAACAGATCGCCGGGGCGCGCCGGGTGCCAGGTCAGCAACGCCTCAATCGTGCCATCGCGCGCCGCTGCTTCGATCTCGGCCGAGGTGACGTCGCGTTCAAACCCGATCGCAAGCCGTGCGTCAGGTTCGGCATCAAGCACCAGCCAGCATTCCTCCTTGCCCGCTTCGCCCGGCAGGGCGTCGGCGTCGGAAGGATGCACCTGCACCGACAATTTCTCGCTGGTGAAGAGGTATTTGACCAGCACCTGCGGCACTTCGGGCGGGGGTTCGAACCAGATCTCTCCGATCCGCTCACCCGCTGGGGCGAGGAAGGGGGCAGGCAGGGTGTCACGGCCCCACACCTTTTCGACCATCCGGGTCGGTAGTTGGCGTGCCATCATTGGTTCACCGCGCCCGGCAGCTTGCCAACGGCCTGTGCCCCGTCCCGCGTGGTGACCAGCACCTCCCCGCCTGAAACGATGATGCACACATCCGACAGGCCCACTGCCGAGATGCGCGGGCCATCGGTCATCGCCAACACGCCGCTGCACTGCGCCAGATCAACCGCGCCGCGTTGCACATTGCCTGCACCGTCCGCGTCGCCCGCCAGCGCGTCCGCCAGCGCGGCCCAATTGCCGATGTCCGACCAGCCCATTTCGACCGGCACCATCGCCGCGCGCGCGGTCTTTTCCATGACGGCATAATCGATCGAATCCCCGTCAATCGCGCTGAAGGGTTCCGCCGCCGGATAGAAACGCGCGCCATCATCGCGCCCGCCTGCGACGGATTGCGCGACAAGGTCTGCCATGGCCGGCCGGTTGGCGGCCAGTTCGGCCAGCAGATGCCCCGCGCGGAAGGCGAAGATGCCGCCATTCCAGCTGTAATCACCACTGGCGAGATAGGTGACCGCGCGCTCCATATCGGGCTTTTCGACGAAGCTGCGGATCGCATAGCCCCCGGCGAGCGGCTCCCCGCGCTGGAGATAGCCATAGCCCGTCTCCGGCCGATCGGGCGCGATGCCGAAGCTGACAAGGTAATCTTGGCGCGCCAAACCCGCCGCAGCAATCGCGGCGGCGCGAAAGGCGGCGCTGTCGGCGATGTGATGATCGCTTGGGCAGACCAGCATCACCGCATCATCCGGCAGCAGCATGGCTGCGAGCGCGATGGCGGGGGCGGTGTTCTTTGCGGCGGGTTCGATCACCAGCTGTGCGCCGGGCGCATCGCCCAGTTGCGCCATGATCACATCGGCATGGGCCGCGCCTGCGACCACCATCGGCGGGGCAAAGCGATCATCCCCGGCCACCCGGCGCACTGCTTGTTCAAACAGAGTCTCATCGCTCAGCAGCGGCAGGAACGGCTTGGGCATCGCCTTGCGGCTCATCGGCCACAGCCGGGTGCCGCTGCCGCCGCACAGAATTACCGGATGAATTGCAGTCACTTGAAAACCCCTCACGTGGCGTGGCGATACCACCTAGCCGATAGGCGACGGGACTCAACCCCGCTCTATTCGATCCGCATCACAACAGCTTGGCGTTTCAAAACCACTTCTGCCGCCAGAAGAATGGCGCGGCAACCGGATTGCCCGCCGCATCCATCGCCGGGCGGAAGCCGAGCCGACCTTCCACCAGCTGGCAGGTGATCCGGTCCGCCTCGGCATCAGGGCTGGCGCGGAAAACAGAACAATTGCGCGCGCGCCCATCGGTGCCGACCATCACGCGCACAATCACTTCGGTCCCGCGCCGCGCTTCGCGCCCGCCTGCCGGCACCGGGAAATCGCGCGCATTATCGATGCTGCCGGAAATGTGGACGGGTTTGGATACCGCAATGCCGCCGCGCCCATTGCCCTGATTGCCGCTGCCAGTGCCAAGGCCAGAGCCAGCTGCCCCTGTGCCCGAGCCTGCATCAGCCGCGCCCGCTTCGCTGGCATTGCCGGTGGAGGATGCCCGCGGCATCGCCGTGTCCTGCTTCACCCGCACCTTGGGCGGCTGGCTGGTGACAGGCTTGGCGACAGCATCGCGCCCCGGATCGCCTTGGGCCCCTTCATCCGGTTCGGACTGATTCTCCGGCGGAGGCGGATCGGGCGGCGCGGTGATGGTCACGCTGAAGGCGGACACCACCTCACGCTCAACCACGGCGGTGAAATCCGGAGCAAGCGCACGGGTGAGGCCATAGAGCACCGCGATGTGAAACAGCACAATCCCGACAATCAACGGCAGGCTCGGCTTGCGGCGGCTGCTGCGAAATCCCCGCTCGTCCGGCATCGGCACCATTTCCACCTCCCGCTATTGCTCCATTATGGACGCGGTTGCACCCGCATGCCTTGGTGATCGACTATACCGCAAGCGCGAAGTTTTGCGATGGAGCGCATTGATCGATCGCGCATTGGATCATGAACGGGGCACGGTGAATAGTCTTTCCGATGCTGCAATCGGTTCCGCCAAGCCTGACGGGGAAGGGATCGGTGCGCCTTTTGCCTCGGACAAGCAGGTGGGATCGGCCGGTGCGCCGCGCGCTGCTTCCGCCGTAGGTGGCCTTGGCGCGGGCGGGCTTGGCGGCGAGCGACAGTAGCACCGGCCACCACAGTTCTCAGACGATATCTGGCCTGATGACCTGACCCCGCCGAAACTGGCCCCCGGCGGGCCATGGGTGGCAAGGGGCGAGATTGATCGGCGCAGCGTGCTGACCGCCATATTGGGCGGAGCAGCCTATCTTGCGCTCGCTTGCATCAGCCTGATCTTGCCGGGCACAGGCGATCAGGGCAGTCTGATCTGGCTGCCCAACGCCGCTGCGACAGCGCTGCTGCTGCGCGCCCGGATCAGCAACGAAATCCCCTTCCTGCTGATCGCCTTTGCCGCCAGCGTCGCGTCAAGCGTCATCAGCGGAATGCCCGATCACGTCGCCGTGGTCTTCTCGCTCGCCCATATTGCCGAGATCATCGCCGTGCTGGCGCTGACCCGCACAGCCTTGCGCGCTCCGCCCGATATGAGCCGCCTGTCAGACCTTGTGCGCTTTGTGTGGGCGGGCGGGATGGTGGGTCCGGCGCTGTCCGCGTTGCTGGTGTCGCCAGTGATCGGCTTCGGCCCAGGGCCCGCCGCGTTCGACCTTGTCGCCTGGTTTGTGACGAACAGCCTGGCGATGATCCTGATCGTGCCAGCCGCCCTGTTGCTGCTCGACCGGATCGGCGAGCTACATAATGCGGGCCTTGCCAATCTGCTCCACAGTCTGGCGCTGCTGGCAGGCGGCAT